>DATKFK010000439.1:0-3827 GCA_035544375.1 Thermoanaerobaculia bacterium | reverse complement strand
GCCGGCGGCGCCCTGCTCATCCGGGAGGTCAACGGCGGCAACGGCTATTCGAGCCAGAGCTCGACGCGCGTGCACATCGGCCTCGGCGCCGCGACGCGCATCGACGAGCTCGAGGTGCGCTGGCCGAGCGGGCGGCGCGAGAAGGTGCCGCCGGCGGCGCTGCCGATCGATCACATCCTCTACCTCAAGGAGGGCTCCGGCGTGGTGACGGCAGCGGCGGCCGGCTTCGGCCGCGCCGCCGGCGGCGGCAACCGGCCGGCGCGGCCGTCCGGGAAGGCAGCGGCGCCGGCAGCGGCGGCGGCCGGGCCGCTTCCCGGCGGGAGTGAGCCTTGACGCGCGGCGGCGAGCGGCGGGCCATCCTGCGGGCGCTGCGGGCGCTCGGCCTCGCCGGCCTTGGCCTGGCGGTGGTTGGCCCGGCGGCACCGGCAACCCGGAGGGCCGGGGCCCCCGCGGGCGCCCCGGGAGCCGCGGGAGCCCCGGCGGACGCGGCGGCATCGGTCGGCGGGGAATCTGCCGCCGAGGCGCTGTGGCGGCACCGCAACCTGGGCAAGGCGTTCTACGAGAACCCGACCACCCAGGCGAAGGCGGTCGAGGAGCTGCGCCTGGCGCTCGAGCTGGCGCCGGATTCGGCGCGCGAGCGGCTCAACTACGGGCTGGCGCTGCTCAAGGCGGGGCGCACCGCCGAAGGGGTGGCGGAGCTCGAGCGGGTGCAGCGCCAGGACCCGGCGCTGCCGCACACCTGGTTCAACCTCGGCATCGCCGCCAAGCGGGCGTCCGAGTACGAAAAGGCCGAGGCGCAGTTCCGGCACATGGTGGAGCTGGTGCCGGACGAGCCGGTCTCCCACTACAACCTGGGGGTGCTCTACAAGCTGCTGGGGCGGCAGGCCGACTCGCTCGCCCAGTTCGAGACCGCGGCGAAGCTCGCGCCGCGGCTGGCCGGCCCCCACTTCCAGCTCTTCAACGCCTACCGGCAGCTGGGGCGGAGCGCGGACGCGGCGCGCGAGCTGGCGGTGTTCCAGGAGATCAAGAAGCGGACGGCGGGAGCGGCGGTGCCGGAGGACCTCGAGTGGAGCTTCTACTCGGAGCTCTACGATCCGGCGGCCGACAAGCTGGCGGCGGGGGAGAGCGACGCCGCGGCGGCGGCGCCGCGGCCGCTGGCCTTCGCGGCCCGCGAGGTGGCGCGCGGGCTCGACCCGGCGACCGCGGGGATGCTGGTGCTGGACCTCGAAGGCGACGGCCGGCCGGCGCTGCTCGCCTGGTCGGCGGCCGGGATCGTGGCGTGGCGGGGCGCGGGCAAGGGCGCTGCCGGCGGCGGACCGGCGGCGGCTCCCAGGGGAGCGGCGGGCCCGGTCCCGGGCCTGGAGGGGCTGCGCGGCGTGATCTTCGTCGCGGCGGGGGACTTCAACAACGACGGGCTGCCCGACCTGTGCGTGCTGACCGAGAGCGGGGCGCGGCTGTACGTGAACCGCGGCGGCGGGCGCTTCGAGGAGAGCCCGGCGCGGCTCCCCGCCGGCCGCTTCCGGCGGGCGGTGTGGCTGGACTACGACCACGACTACGACCTGGACCTGCTGCTGCTCGGCGACGGCGCGGCGCTGATGCGCAACGACGGCGCCGCGGGATGGAGCGACCACACCGCCGACTTCCCGTTCGTGGCCGGCCAGGCGCTCGACGCGGTCGCCTTCGACCTGATCGCCGACCTGCAGGGAATGGACGTGGCGGTGAGCTACCGGGACCATCCCGGCGTCCTCTACCGCGACGGCCTGGGCGGCCACTACACCGCCGAGCCGCTGCCGGCGCTGCCGGCCGAGGTCACCGCCCTCGCGGCCTACGACTTCGACGGCGACGGCTGGACCGACCTGGCCGCGGTCCTGCCCGCCGCGGCCGGCGGCACGGCCGCGGGCGCGCTGGTGCTGTGGAATCGCGGCGGCCGGCTCGAGGCGGGACAGCGCCTCGGCGGCGCGGCGGCGGGCGGCGGTGCGGCGGGCGCCGGTAGGGCGGGCGGCGACGGCGGGCGCGGGGCCGCGCTCGCGGTGGCGGACTTCGGCAACCGGGCGGCGCCCGACCTGGTGACCGGCGGCGGGCTCTACCGGTGGCAGGCGGCGAGCGGCGGCAAGGGAGGTGGCTTCGCGGCGGCCTCCCCGGCGCCCGCCGGGCTCTTCGACGGCGCGGCGCCGGCAGCGATGCCGGCGATCGTCGCGCTGGCCGTGGCGGACTTCGACCGCGCCGGGCGCGAGGACCTGGCGGTGGTGCGCGGCGACGGGTCGCTCGCGGTGCTGCGCCCGGCCGCGCCGGCGGCGGCGCCCAATGCATCGGCGGCGGCGCCCAATGCATCGACGGTGGCGGCGCCGGGGAGCGGCCGCTGGCTCGAGGTCGTCCTGGCCGGGGTGCGCAACCCCAAGCTCGCCGAGGGCGCGCGGGTCGAGGTGAAGGCCGGCTCGGTCTACCAGAAGCAGCTGTACCGCGGCACGCCGCTGCACTTCGGCTTGCGCGGCCGCCTCGCCGCGGAGACGGTGCGCATCACCTGGCCCAACGGCCTGATTCAGAACGAGACGCGGCAGGCGGCGGCGGCCGGCGCCGGCGAGGTCAGGACCTACAAGGAGGCGCAGCGGCTGTCGGGCTCCTGCCCGATGGTCTTTGCCTGGAACGGCCGGCGCTTCGAATTCATCACCGACGTGCTGGGGGTGGCGCCGCTCGGCGCCAGCTCCGGCGACGGGCAGTTCTTCCCGGTGGATCACGACGAGTGGGTGTCCATTCCCGGCAGCGCGCTGGCCCTGGTGCCGGCGGCGGCCGGCGAGGCGCCGGGAGGGACACGGCCGGCGCCGCCGCCGGACGGCTTCTACGAGGTGCGCATGACCGAGGAGCTGCGCGAGGTGAGCTACCTTGACCGCGTGCGGCTGCTGGCGCTCGACCATCCGGCGGCGGTCGAGGTGTTCACCAACGAGAAGTTCAAGAGCCCGCCGTTCCCGAAGTTCCGGCTCTTCGGCGTCGGGCGCCGGGTGCGGCCGCGGCGCGCCGTGGACGGCCGCGGGCGCGACGTGCTGCCGGCGCTCCTGGCGCGCGACGGGGTGTATGCGGAAGGCTTCCGCCGTACCCTGTCCGGGGTCGCCGAGACGCACGTCCTCGAGCTCGACTTCGGACCCGGCGCGGCCCGCGACAACCGCGCGGTGCTGTATCTGAACGGCTGGCTGGACTGGGCCGACGGCAGCACCTACCGCGCCGCCTCGCAGGAGCGCCCCGGGGGGTTGATGCCGCCGCGGCTCGAGGTGCGGGACGCGGCGGGGCGCTGGCGGACGGCGGTGGCCGACATGGGCATCCCGGCAGGCAAGCCGAAAACCATCGCGGTCGATCTGACCGGCAAGTTCCTTGGCGCATCCCGGGAGGTGCGCATCGTCACCAACCTCTGCATCTACTGGGACGAGGTGTTCCTGGGGGAGGACAGCGCGCCGCCGGCGGCGCGGCTGACGGAGCTGCCCCTGACCGCCGCGACGCTGGGCTTTCGCGGCTTCTCGCGGCCGGTGATCGACCCGCGGCGGCGGCGGCCCGAGGAATTCGACTACCAGCACTGGATGGCGGTTTCGGCCTGGAATCCCACTCCCGGCCTCTATACCCGCTACGGAGACGTGCGGCCCCTGCTCGAACGCGTGGATGACGAGCTGGCGATCGTCGGCTCGGGCGACGAGGTGCGGCTGCGCTTCGCCGGCTCGGGGCTGCCGCCGCTGCCGCGCGGCTGGCGGCGGGACTTCCTGCTCGACGTGGACGGCTGGGCCAAGGACGCGGACGCCAACACCGCCTACCCGCGGAGCGTCGAGCCGCTGCCGTTCCACGCC
>DATKFK010000438.1:0-3071 GCA_035544375.1 Thermoanaerobaculia bacterium | reverse complement strand
CTGGCGCCGCCGCTGGCGCGCTATGCCATGGTCGAGCTCGCCATCCTGCGCGAGGAGGGCCTCTTCGCCTCGCCCTACGAGCTGACCCTCGACCGTCCCGCCTATACCGCCGAGACGCTCGAGCATTTCCAGCGCCTGCTGCCGGACTCCGAGCTGCACCTGCTGATCGGCGCCGATTCGTTCCTCGAGCTGCCGCACTGGTTCCGCTGGCATGACGTCGCCGCCGCCGCGCGGCTGGTGGTGCTGCCGCGGCCGGGCTGGGACCTGAAGGGCCGGGAATCCCGGGAGCTGGCAGCGCTGCTGGCGAGCGGCCGGGCGCAGGTGATGGACCAGCATCCCTCCGAGGTGTCGTCGACCCGGCTGCGCGAGCTGCTGGCCCGGGGCGAGCGCCCGCCCGCGGGCTGGATGCCGGATTTGGTGGTAGACTTTGTGCACAAGTACAGCCTGTATCGATGAAGGCCCAGCCCCAGACCCTCCCCGACACCGCTGCCAAAGTCCGCGAAGCCGTCGCTGCCGCCGAGGATCGCAAGGCGATCGACCTCAAGGTCCTGCACCTCGAAAAGGTCAGCGACTTCACCGACTACTTCCTGATCTGCAGCGGCGGCAGCGAGCGCCAGGTGCAGGCGATCGCCGACGCGGTGCAGGAGCGGCTGCGCAGCGACAAGGTGCGCCCGCTGCACGTCGAAGGCTACAACCGCGGCCAGTGGGTGCTGCTCGATTTCGGCGACCTCGTGGTGCACGTCTTCCAGGAGGAGCCCCGCCGGTTCTACGCCCTCGAGCGTCTATGGGGCGACGCGCCGGACGTGACCGCCGCCTTCCGGTCTTGATCCCGGCACCCTTTTCCCTGCAACGCCTGCTGCGTGACCATCCGGCGCTGGCCGCCGGGCTGCGGGGCATCGAAAACGCCGCCGCGACCGATGCGCCGGTGCTGATCCTGGGCGAGTCCGGCACCGGCAGGTCCAGCCTGGCGCGGGCGCTGCATGCCGCCAGCCGGCGGGCGGCGGGGCCGCTGGTGGAGGTGGACCCGGGGTCCGTGCCGAGCGCGCTCTTCGAGAGCGAGTTCTTCGGCTACCGCGCGGGGGCGTTCACCGGCGCCGCCGCCGCCGGCGAGGGGCGCGTGGCGCGGGCCGCCGGCGGCACCCTGGTGCTCGACCACCTGGAGGAGCTGCCCCTGGCCAGCCAGCCCAAGCTGCTGCGGCTGCTGGCGGAACGGCGGTACGTGCCGCTGGGAGGCGAGGAAACCGCCGCGGACGTCCGCTTCGTCGCCATCGGTCCGGAGGACTTGACCGGCCGGGTGGCGCGCGGTGCCTTCAGGCCCGACCTCTACTACCGGCTGGAGGTGGTCGCCTTCCGGCTGGCGCCCCTGCGCGACCGGCGCGCGGACCTGCCGGCACTGCTCGACGAGCTGCTGGCCGATCTGGGCGAGCGGTTCGGGCGTCCCGGCCTGGCGCTGGCGCCGCCGGCGCGGGCCTGGATGCTGGAGCACCCCTGGCCCGGCAACCTGCGGCAGCTCAGGAACGCTCTCGAGCGCGGCCTGATCCTTGCCGGCCAGCCCGCCGCCGCGGCGGACGGGGAGCGCACCCCTCCGGGCGTCATCGACCCGCCGCCGCCCGACCGGCTCCCGGCGTTCGACGCCACGCCGCGGCCGCTGATCGAGATCGAGCAGGAGCACATCCGCTCGGCGCTGGCCTTCACCCGCGGCCACCAGGGCCGCGCCGCCAGCCTGCTGGGCATCAGCCGCAAGGCGTTGTGGGAGAAGCGGCGCCGCTACGGGATTCCCTGAGCAGGCACCAGGAAAATCAAGCCCTGAAGGCAGGTAGTAGCAGGAAAATCAAGCCGGCGGGGCGGTCCGCCCTCTGCTCACCCGCTCGAGGGGAGACGCCTCGTCGAACCCTTGCAGGGCCTCGGCGGTGGGCTCGGTGAGCGCGTCGAGCAGGTCGTCGGGAAGGCTCAGGCCGGGATGGACGTTGCGGCAGCGGTCGGTGAGCTGCCGCAACTCCAGCTCGGTGAGCTGGCTGAAGGCGGCGACGATCGCCGGATCGAGCTGCTGGCCGGCGGCCCGCCGCAGCTCGGCCATGGCGGCGGCGTGGCCGCGGGCCCGCCGGTAGGGACGGTCGGAGGTGATGGCGTCGTAGGTGTCGGCCACCGCAAAGATGCGGGCGACGAGGGGGATCTGGTCGCCGGCAAGCCCCCGCGGGTAGCCGTCGCCGTCCCATCGCTCGTGATGGCTGTAGACGATGTCGATGGCGGCAGGCTGCAGGAAGCTGACCTCGGCCAGCATGTCGAAGCCCCAGGTGGGGTGCTGCTTCATGATGTGCCACTCGTTGGCGGTGAGCGGACCGGGCTTGCGCAACACGCCGTCGGGGACCGCCATCTTGCCGACGTCGTGGAGCAGAGCGCCCCATTCGATGGCCTTGAGCTGGTCGGGAGGCAGGCCGAGCGTGCGCGCCAGCGCCATGGCGTAGAGCGCGACCCGGAAGGAATGGCCTGTCGTCTCGTGGTCGCGCGCGTCGGCGGCGGTGACCACCGCGCCGACCGCTTCGACGTAGGAGCGCTCGCGCGCCCGCTGGGATTCTTCGAGCGACACCAGCAACGCGCGGAAGGTCTCTTCGATGAGGCGCACGTCGCGGTTGCCGCCGGAGCTGCGGAAACCGCTCTCGAGCTGCCCGGTCCTGGCCATCGCGGTCATCGTCTCGGCGAGCCGCCGCAGGGGCACCGAGATGCGCTCGACCGCCAGCCAGGTGGCGAGCGAGGCGAGCAGGGTGGCGCACAGCGCCGCGAGCAGCACCTCTTCGGTGCGCGGCTCGAAGCGGCGCCCCAGCAGGGCGAGGATCGCCACGAGGCTGGCCGACACCACAGTGGCGGACGCGAGGAGGCCCTTGAATCGCAAGCTCACCGCAACTCCCCCGACAGGTTACGTAAACGTCAGAGCATTTAACTGTTCTACGGAACCGTCTCCGTACTCGAAGCCAAGGTAGACGGATCTCTACCATAGACAGTGCAACGAGGAGCGGAATTCGTGGCAACGGTTACAGCGACAAGCAGGGAGTGCCGCGACTGGCGACAGGCGG
>DATKFK010000437.1:0-10489 GCA_035544375.1 Thermoanaerobaculia bacterium | reverse complement strand
GCGAGCTTCGGCCCCTATCCCAACCACGTCCGGCTGTGTTTCACCGCCGCGCCGCCGGACGTGGTCGACCGCGGCGTGGAAGTCCTGGCGTCGCTGCTCGGCGCGCGGCCTCGGCCGGCCTCCGGCCCCTGATCGCCTGATCGCCGCAGCCTCCGGGCCCTGCCGTTGCCGGCCGGCCGCCCGGCCTGCCCCTCGTCCTGTGGTCCGCTGGCCCGGCGGCCCTCTCCCCGATCCGCGCCTGGCGCGGTACACTGTCTCCTGCCGATCACTGAAATTAGGATGGCCGCATCCATGGGCGCCCTTGCCGACCCCAGTCAGCTGCGCGATCTCGAGCTCTTCCAGGGCCTTGCAGCGGAGCAGCTCGCCCAGCTCAACCAGCTCCTGCGCGCCTCGAGCGTGCCCACCGGCACGCACTTCATCACCGCCGACCAGCCCGGCGACGTGGTCTATGTCCTGCTCGCGGGGACGGTGAAGATCTACGTCAGCCGGGCGGACGGCCGCGAGGTGATCCTGGCGTTCCTCGGGCCGGGCGATACGGTGGGCGAGATGAGCCTGGTGGACAGCGCGGGGCGTTCGGCCAACGTGGTGACCACCGAAGCCTCGCGCCTGCTGTGGATGGATCGCGCCTCCTTCCAGTCCTGCCTGCGCACCATGTCGCCGCTGGCCAACAACCTGGTGCGCCTGCTCTCGCACCGGCTGCGCTTCGCCAACGAGCAGATCCAGGCGCTCTGCACGCTCGACGTGCCCGGCCGCGTGGCGCGCCAGATCCTGGCGCTGGCCGACCGCTACGGCAGCTCGACGCGGGGAGCCTCGGCGAGCGCGGCGGGTGCGGCGGGCGCGGACAGCACAGCGGGCGAGGTGAAGATTCAGCTGCGCCTCACCCAGAGCGATCTCGGCGAGGTGGTCGGGGCGTCGCGCGAGCGGGTGAACCAGGCCATCGTCGAGTTCAAGCAGCAAGGCTACATCGCCGTCGACTCCGACCACCGCATCCACGTCCGCGACCGCCAGGCCCTGACCCGCTACTGCCTCTAGCAGTGGGCTGCCACCCCTCCATCCGGTCGCTTTTCAGGATCAGGACAAGTGCTCCCCGCCGCAGCCATTTGGGACGCGTGGGACCTACTGCTTGCCGATGACCGGTTTGCCCACGCTCAAGAGCCGGCACGTCTCGAAGGAGAATGGCGCCGCCTGACGCGAGCTTTTCCAGCCGGGCGTTGCGTCGAAACCGACTGCTACCTCGCTGCCTTCGCCAGCGCCGGTGGTTACCGGCTGCTCAGCTTCGATCGGGGATTCCGTCAGTTCGCCGGGCTGGAGGTAGAGATCCTGGCTTGACCGGGTGGCGGCTGTTCGAGCGCCTGGCGGGCCGCGGCGAGGAGCGCGGCCGCCGAAACCGGGCCGCCGACGGCGCCGCGCATCCAGGCGTCGGGCGTCAGGCGTCCCTGGCGGGCGATGCGCTCGAGCTCGGCGCCGACGGAGCCCGCGGGGCCGACGCCGCCCGGCGCCCCGGGAGTCGCTCCCCCGGCCGCGATTTTCCGCAGGTGCGCCGCCAGCTGGAAGGCGACGATGTGGCCCAGCGCGTAATCCGGGAGGTAGAGAGAGTAGGCGATCATGTGCGAGTAGATCGCCAGGACCTCGCAGCCCGGATGGCCGAGGCGCGAGACGAAGTGGCGGTCCCAGACCTCGCGGGCGATGGCCAGGACCGCCTCGCGCAGCTCTGCCGCCGTCGCCTCGGGATGGGCGTAGAGCCAGCGCCAGACGCGGATGTCCACCAAGGAGACGCCGGCGATCTCGTAGGTGTTCCAGAGCGTCGCCAGGGCGCGAGCGCGCTGGTCCTCGGCCGCCTGCGCGGTGAGTCCCAGGATCTCGAGGTCGCGTTCCTGGAAGAGGAAGGCGAACGCCTCGGTGAAGGCGTTGTTGGGCACCCCGGCCAGCCACCAGTGGTCGATGCCGTCGAGCGAGAACACCTGCTCGACGTTGTGGCCGAGCTCGTGCATCGCGACGTTCCAGGCCTTGTAGTCCATGCCGGCGTCGCCGACCCGGGTGCGCAGGTGGGAGCGGTCCTCGCGGCGCACCGCGCCGAGCGCGTGACCGGCGCCGCGCGCGCTGTCGACCACGATGCGGTTGGCCAGCCAGGCCGCCCGATCGGCCGCGAATCCCAGCCGCACCAGCAGATCGGGGAGCGCCGCCTGGAAGTCGTCCACGGTCGCGAAGGCGGCCTTCACCCGCGCGTCGAGATCCGCCTCGCCGTGCCGGCCGCGGGGCTTGAACCCCGAGTACCAGATGTCGAACGGTTCGAGCGGGCGTCCCAGGCGCTGCGCGATGTGGCGGGCCAGCTCGTCCACCTCGGGCGCGTCGAGCACCGACACCAGCAGCGCCTCGACCTCCTCCTCGGGGATCTGGCGCTCGCGCTCGAAGCGGCGCGCCGGGAGCGTGGGGGCCGCCGGGGTGTAGGGATCGACCAGGCGCTGCGCCCGGAAGATGTCGAGCAGCACGGCGTAGCGCCGGTCGGGCTCGCGCGCCGCCAGGCAGGGAGTGTTCCCGGGGTCCGCCGGCAACGTCGAGACCGCCGTCTGCCCGCCGCCGAGCGGCAGCACCGTGTTGGCCACCGGGTCCCAAAGCAGCCCGGGGTTGTCGATCACCGCCGCCGGGATCTCCTGGCGCACGATGCGCTCCATCACCCGCAGGATCAGCCGCTGGCGCGCCATCGCGGCAGCGGTGTCGGGGCCGGCGTAGTAGGAGGCCAGCTCATCGCGCAGCCCCCAGTGGCTGATCAGCCGCAGCCCCTCCGGGAAAGGCCGTTCGCCGCTCGCCGTGACCAGCCGGTCCAGGCGGATGTTGTAGGTCGAGACGTACTCCTCGGCGGCGGTCGCGGCGCGGTTCGCAGCCTGCGTCACCGCCGCCGGCACCCGCAGCGCGAACCGGTCCATCATCCGCGACCGCGCCCACGCCGAGCGGTCCCACGCGGCGCTCTCGGCCAGGCGCTGGCGCAGGCCATGGGCGGGGAAGTTGAGCAGCGCGAAGGCGGCGATGCGCTCGCGGAACAGGTCCTCGTCGACGTGCGGCGCGAGGTCCAGATGGACGAGCAGCGGATCGACCGCCGTGGCCGGCGTCGCCGGACCGCGGTCGACCTCGATCGGCGCCAGCAGCTCCCGGCGCACCTCGTGCAGATGTCCGTCCACCTGCTCCATCACCAGCTCGAGGCGCCGGAAGCTGCGCTCGAGCTCGGCCGGGTCGGACTGGAAGGCGGTGCCGCAGAAGGCGGCGAACTCCTCGCCGCTGCCGTCCTCCGGCCACCAGCTGGATGCCGCCTGCTCGACGCCGCGGCGGATGCGCTCCGCCTGGCCGGCGCCATGGCGGCGCAGGAGCAGCTCGACGGCGTTCTCGATGGCCTCGGCGGGCAGCGATGCTGGAGATGGCGATGCGGAGCTCATGGCTGGGCGCTCGGGGAATGACGGCTTGCTGGTGGCTGGATCTGGCTCGGCGAGGTGCTGGATCTGGGGGTGCTGCCCGGGTTGGGTGATGGCTCCGGCTCGGCGAGGTGCTGGATGGCTGGCGGAGGCTAGGCAGCCTAGACCGGCGGCTTGAGCGCGGCTGCCACCAGGCTCTCGTCGATGACCAGGCGGTGGCCGTCGCCGTTGGCCGTCACCTCGGGGCGCGAGAAGGGATCGAACTCGAAAGGCTTGATGATGCGGCCGTAGATCGATTTCAAGGCGCGGGCGCCGATGCGGCTGCTCTTGGAGGCCTCCTCGGCGATCTTCTGCACCGCCGGCTCCGTCACCTCGAGCTGGATGCCGTACTTGCGGAAGAACCTTTGGGAGGTGCGCAGCACGCCGTCCTCGGGGTCGGCGAAGATGCGCGACAGCAGGCCGGCGTTCAGGTCCTCGAGAATGACGGCGTTGTCGAAGCGGGAAAGGAACTGCGGCTGCATGCCGTACTCGAACAGGTCTTCCTGGCGGAAATGGTGGCGCAGGGTGAAGTACTCGCGGATCTGGACCTTGCCGTCGACGAAGGTGGTGGTCGTCGGCAGCTTGGTGCCGCTCTTCGGCGAGACGACGCGGGCGAACACCTGGTCGTAGAGCGTTTCGAAGGCGCCGGCGCAGAGGAACAGCATCTTGCCGGTGTCCACCCAGACGGTCGAGCTCTCCATCGCGCCGCCGTCCCTGGCGGACGGGGCGGTGATCCGGTGCGGCACGCGCTCGCCCTCGATCAGGGTGAGCACCGCCTGCTGGATGTTGATCCCGGTGACGTAGGGCTTGCCGCCCATCAGGCCCGAGACCTTGTCGATCTCGTCGAGGCAGATGGTGGCGCGTTCCATCAACCGTCCGATCTCCTCGGCCGTGGCGCCGCTGCCGAGCACCTGGCGCACCCGCTCCTCGAGCCGGGAGAACAGCCGGCTGGTGTCCACCGCTCCGTCCTCGGTGGCGAGCGTGTTGGCGTTCATGATCAGCACGACGCGGTATTCGGCAAGCTCCTCGTAGGCGGCATAGAGCGCCTCGATGCCGCGCATGATGGTCGTCTTGCCGGTGCCGGAGTTGCCGATCAGCAGCAGGTTGCCGTACTTCTCCCCCTGCAGGTGCTTGAAGATGGCGACCGAGACATAGCGCAGAACCTCCTGCTGGCCGATGACCCGCTTGCCCAACTCGTCATGGATGTCAGTCGGTCTCATGGCTCCCCTGCTGCCGGAGGTGTCCAAGGCCACCCGAACCGCGACACGAGATAACCCTACTACGCCGCCGCCGATTCCCCCGGCACATCCCCGCACTCCATCCCAGCGCCGCAGGATACCTGACTGGCCGGAAAGACTCGAAGCGGGCCCAGGTCCTCCGGGGTAGACTGCCGAGGTGAGCCGCGCCTCCTCAACCGACCTCGAACGCCACCTCAACGCCGATCAGGTCGCCGCCGTCACCCACGGGGACGGCCCGCAGCTGGTGCTCGCCGGCGCCGGGTCGGGCAAGACCAGGGTCATCACCTACCGCATCTCGTGGCTGGTCGAGGAGCGCGGCGTCGATCCCGGGCACATCGCCGCCGTGACCTTCACCAACAAGGCGGCGGGCGAGATGCGCGAACGAGTCGAGGAGCTGCTGGGGCTGCACCCGCTGCCGGCCACGGTCGGCACCTTCCACCGCTTCGCCCTGCTGCTGCTCCGCCGCCACGGCGAGCGGCTCGGCGTCAAGCGTGACTTCGCCGTGCACGACGCCGCCGATCAGCTGGCGCTGATCAAGGAGGCGCTCGCCGCCGAGGGACTGTCGGAGACCGCGTTCTCGCCGCGGGCCGTGCTGTCCCAGATCAGCGCCGCCAAGAACCGCCTGGTCGAGCCCGCCGCCTACGAGTCGGCGGCCCGCAACTTCTTCGAGAAGAAGGTGTCGGCCATCTATCGCCGGTACCAGGGGCTGCTGGTGCAGGCGTCCGGCCTCGATTTCGACGACCTCATCGCGCTCGCCGTCAAGTTGCTCGCGACCGACGCCGAGGTGCGCTCGCGGGTGCGTTCCCGCATCCGCTACCTGCTGGTCGACGAGTACCAGGACACCAACCACGCCCAGCTGCGCCTGATCCAGGAGCTGGCGGGACCCGGCGGCAACCTCACCGCCGTCGGCGACGAGGACCAGGGGATCTACCGCTGGCGCGGCGCCGATCTCGAGAACATCCTGCGCTTCGAGGACGCCTTTCCGGGAGCCACCGTCCGCAAGCTCGAGCGCAATTACCGCTCGACCCAGACCATCCTCGACGTCTCGGGCGCGCTCATCGCCCACAACGCCAACCGCCGGGGCAAGCGCCTGTGGACCGACCGCGGCGCCGGCGACAAGGTCGAGCTCTACCGCTCGACCGACGAGGTCGAGGAGGCGCGCTGGACGGTCAATGCGCTGCAGGACCTCTCCCGCCGCGTCAAGCTGGCGGACATGGCGGTCCTGGTGCGCACCAACGCCCAGACCCGGGCGATCGAGGACGAGCTGCTCAAGCGCGAGATCCCCTATACCCTCGTCGGCGGCGTGCGCTTCTACGACCGCGCCGAGATCAAGGACCTGGTGGCCTACTTGCGCGTGCTGCGCAACCCGCGGGACAACTTCTCGCTCGGGCGCATCTTCAACCAACCGCCGCGCGGCATCGGCAAGTCCACCGTCGAGATGCTGCGCGAGCAGGCCCTGCAGCTGGGCCAGCCGCTCTGGGACGTGATCCACCTCGACCAGCTGGGCTCGCTGCCGGCGCGCAGCGCGGCCGCCGTGCGCCGCTTCCGCGACCTGGTGGTCGGCTTGCAGCAGGCCGCGGACGAGCTGCCGCTGCCCGCCCTGCTGGACCGGCTGCTGGCCGCCACCGGCTACGCCGACCTCTACCGCCAGGATGATCCCGAGGACCAGGCCCGGATCGAGAACATCCGCGAGCTGCTGTCGGCGGCGCAGCAGTTCACCGAGGCCGCGAGCTACAACCGCGGCGACTCGGACCTGCTCACCGCCTTCCTCGACCACGTCTCGCTGGTCGCCGACCTCGACACCTGGGAGGCCGAGCGCGGCGTCTCGCTGATGACCTTGCACAGCGCCAAGGGGCTCGAGTTCCGGGTGGTGGTGGTGGCCGGCCTCGAGAACGGCCTGCTGCCCCACTTCAACTCCCAGGGGGCGCCCGAGGACATCGAGGAGGAGCGGCGCCTGCTCTACGTCGGCATGACGCGGGCGCGCGAGCGGCTGATGCTGACCAGCTGTCGGCGGCGGCGCATCGCCGGCCGCTACCAGGACCAGGCCGAGTCGCCCTTCCTGGCGGAGCTTCCCGGAGAGCTGCTCGCGGTCAGCCAGAGCCCGGGCCTCTTCCAGGGGCCGCGCCTGGACACGCGCGCGCAGAGCATCTACTCGTTCTTCGGCGGCAAGGAGGATCGCGGCCGATCGGGCCCGGTGGACCGGCTGCCGCCGCGGGGCGGACAGGCCCGCCAGCCCGGCGAGCGGCGCCTGGTCCCCGACCCCTCCGGCGAGGCCCTGCCGTCGAGGCGTCCCCTGCGCCGCGGCAGCCGGGTGCGCCACCCGACGCTCGGCCACGGAGTGGTGCTGGAGCTCGAGGGCCAGGGCGAGGAGGCCAAGATCACGGTCTTCTTCGACAAGACCGGCAAGCGCAAGCTCATCGCCCGCTTCGCCAACTTAGAGATGCTGTGAGGCTGCCCCATCGGCCAGGGCCGACCCCGCGGCATGAAACGGCCGTCGCCCGGAGCGAGTCTTGTGCAGTGGGAAGCGCCCGCCTCAGCGATGGCGGGAGCTCTCGTAATCGTCGCGCAGCAGGGCGAAGAGGTAGTTGTCGATGCGCCGTCCGCGCAGCTTGAAGTAGCCGCGCAGGTGGCCTTCGCGCTGGAAGCCGTTCTTTTCCAGCACCCGTCGCGACGCCACGTTGTCGATCGCGCAGCGCGCCTCGACCCGTTCCAGGTTGGTGTTGGTGAACAGGTCCTCGAGCAGCTGCCCCAGGGCGTCGGTCATCAGGCCCTGTGCCTGGTAGGTGGTCGAGAGCGCGTAGCCGACCTCGGCCAGGCCGTGCTCCCAATTGCTGACCACCAGGGTGATCCAGCCGGCCGGCTGGCCGTCCACCTGGATGATCCACTGGAACTTGTCACCCTGCCCGCGGTAGAGCTCGGACATGCGCTGGCTCGCCACGTCCGCCCGCAGCTGCGAGGTGGGCAGGTCGTTGAGAGGCTGGAAGCGCCGCACGCTGGTCTCGGCCCGCCACTGCCGCAGCAATTCGGCGTCGCGAGGGGAGGCCGGCCGCAGGCTGACGGTCGGGGACTTCATGCGCTCGACGAACATCGCGTCAATTGTAGCTCGCGGAATCGTCGCTAAGACTACCGGAAGTGATCGACGGTCTCACGGGTCGCCGTGGAGTCAACGGCAGGAGCACCAGGTCGCCGGAGAGAAACGATGGCCGAAGGGGGCGGGAGGAAGGGCGGTGGCTGGATCGCCCGGGCCTGCGACTCAAAGGGGGCGGGCAAGGTCCCCAGGTCCTCGGCAAGATCCCCTCAGCGCCCCTTGGTCGCAGGCCTGGGCGATCCAGCCGCCGCCCGGCCGGATGGGGCAGCCTCCCGGAGGCGTCCGGATGGGGCAGCCTCCCGGAGGCGTGTTAGCTGTCGGCCTGCCAGCTGGCGCCGGCGCGGGCCATCCTCAGGCCGTCCAGCGCCGGCACCACCGAAAGCAGCGCCATGTAGCCGTACCCCTGCACGAACAGCAGCAGAAACGGCACCGACAACCACATCCCGGTCACCAGGGCGAAGGCGGTGCACAGCGTGAAGTAGGTCGCGAGCACCGCCTCCACCGCGAACGTCGAGCTGACGCCGGCGCGGTAGCGCTTGCCGCGCCAGTCCTGGCCGCTGCGCTCGATGCGGTACTTCGGGGTGCGGTGGAAGGTGCCGCCGCGCTGCACCAGCCCCGAGAGCACGGCGTGAGAGTTCACCACCGACAGCCCGATGCCCATGCCCATCAGCGCCGGCAGGTAGCGGAGCTGCTTGCGCCAGCCGGGGCCGCCGGCAACCTGGCTCATCAGGTAGAAGACGAGCACCGAGGCGGTTGCCGAGAGGAAGAACGGCAGGTCGACCAGCAGCAGCATGTGCATCGACGTGCCGCGGCGCAGCATCATGGCCGGAAAGATGAGCAGCGACAGCAGCAGCATCAACGGGTAGCTGATGTTATTGGTCAGGTGGACGAAGGCCTCGAACTTGACCCGCGCCGGCAACGGCGCGCGCATGACCCGGACGATCAGCTTGCGCCCGGTCTGGATCGCGCCCTTGGCCCAGCGATATTGCTGCGTCTTGAAGCCGTTGACGTCGACCGGCAGCTCGGACGGCACCGCCAGGTCGGGCAGGTAGAGGAACCGCCAGCCGATGAGCTGGGCGCGGTAGGAAAGGTCCAGGTCCTCGGTCAGCGTGTCGTGCTCCCAACCGCCGCCGCCGACGATCGCCTCGCGCCGCCACACGCCGGCGGTGCCGTTGAAGTTGAAGAAGCACCGGCTGCGGTTGCGCGCGATGTGCTCGATCATGAAATGACCGTCGAGGAAGATCGCCTGCACCTGGGTGAGCAGCGAGTAGGCGCGGTTGATGTGCATCCAGCGCCCCTGCACCAGCCCGATGCCGGGATCGGCGAAATGGGGAACCGCGAGGCGCAGGAACTCGGGCTGCGGCACGAAGTCGGCGTCGAACACCGCCAGCAGCTCGCCGCGCGCCTGCTCGAGCCCGGCGGCCAGGGCGCCGGCCTTGAAGCCGCGGCGGTCGTCGCGGTGCACCAGCTTGATGTCGATTCCCTGGGCGCGGTGCTCGTCGACCAGGCGCTTCACGATGGCCGTCGTCTCGTCGGTCGAGTCGTCGAGCACCTGGATTTCGAGCCGATCGCGCGGGTAATCGAGGCGGCAGACAGCATCGATGAGGCGGGTTGCGACGTACATCTCGTTGTAAAGTGGCAGCTGCACCGTGACCAGGGGCCACAGGGAAGGATCGGGCGGGCGCTCGGGGTTGCGCCGGCGGGTCTTCAGGTACAGCAAGACCATCCACAGGCGATGGATGCCGAAGAAGGCAAGGATCGCCAGAATGAGGTAATAGAGTGCCAGCACCGCCGGCCCCATGCCGGAGATCAGCGAGCTCGCCAGGCGCGCCTCATTCATCGCCGGCGCCTCTCGGCGACGATCTCCGCCGCCGCCCGCGGCGCGAAGGGCCAGGGTGGCGGCAATGGGCCGCGGCGGTCGTGCCGTTGCTGGCCGTCAACGTCGCGCTGTCGATCACGTCTGACCTGGCTCATCATCTCGTCCTCGCACTCGCCCTGCTGGGTCCGGCCTTCGCCTGGCTCGCCTGGATGGCGCGGCGGCTCGAATCGTCGCGTACCTCCGCCCGCGGCATGTCCTGCGCCATCCTCGCCGGAGCCTTCCTCCTGCGGCTGCCCTTGCTGCCGCTGCCTTTGACGCTGTCCGACGACGCGCTACGCTACCTATGGGATGGGAGGGTGGCTGCGGCCGGATACAACCCTTATGCGCTCTCTCCCGCGGCCGAGCGCCTCACCCTCCTGCGTGACGAGAGGTGGCGGCGGCTGCCCCATCGACAGGTGCAGACCGTGTACCCGCCGCTCTCGATCGCGGCCTTCAGTATAGCGGCTCGGCTGCCCAATCCAATCCTTGCCTGGAAAGCCATGGCCGCCGCGGCCGACCTGGCCGGCTGCGCCTTGCTGCTGGCGCTCGCCCGCCGGCTCGGCCTGCCGGTCACGCGGACCGTATGGTACGCCTGGAACCCGCTGGTTGCCATCGAGCTGTCCGGCATGGCCCACGTCGATGCCCTGGGGGTGGCGGCGTGCCTGGCCGCCGTGCTCTGCCTCGTGCCCGCGCGCCGGGAACCGCCCGACACGTTGCCCGCCCCCTCGTGGGCCGCGGCGGGCGTCCTCAGCGCAGCAGGTGTCCTTGCAAAGCTGGCGCCCATCGCGGCGGTGCCGATGTGGAGCCGCCAGAGCGGCCATCCGTTCAAGATGCTGGCGGTGGTCGGCGGGCTCCTGGCGGC
>DATKFK010000436.1:0-5501 GCA_035544375.1 Thermoanaerobaculia bacterium | reverse complement strand
GCGCCGGAGCTTCCTTGCCGCCGGCATCGCCCCCGCCGCCGGCATCCTCGATGCCGCCGACCGCGCCGCAACCGCCGGCAGCTCCGCATCGCCCCCTGCGAGCGGCAGCGGACCTGCTGGATCTTCTCTCGCGCGAGGTGCGCGGCTTCGGCCTGCTGCTCAGCGCGCTGCCGCCGGCGCGGGACCTCGATCCACGGCAGCGGGCGAGCTCGAACGCGGCGCTCCCGGACCCCGCCAATCGCGACGCCGTCCTGACTGGCGCTTTCGCGGAAGGCCTGGCGCGCCAGCTCGACCGCCGCGGCGGCGCGCGCTGGCATGCGGCGGCGATGGAGCGCTGGCGCTTCGCGGAGGACGGCGAAGCGGCGAGCCCCTTCTGGTTGTCGCCCGAAGAGGGCGAGGAGGCCGTCCGCCGTCTTCTCCTCAGCCTTCCCGGAGCGCCCCCGGCGCTGGTGCTGGCGACCGCCGATCCCGCCTTGCGCCGCGAGCCCGCGTCACCGCGGCAGGCCGGCGCGGGCTTGGAGCCCGAGCCCGCGGCAGCCGCCGGCGAGGGCCTGAGCCTGCACCTGCGGCCCGGCCTCGGCACCCGCTTCGTCGCTCCGCGCGGACCCGAGGAGCGGGCGATGGCCGGCATCTGGGAGCGGCTGCTGGGCGTCGGCGGTATCGGCGTGCGCGACGACTTCTTCGAGCTCGGCGGCCACTCCTTGCTGGCAACCCGGCTGCTGTCGCGAGTCCACGAGGCGTTTGCGGTCGAGCTGCCGATGCGCGCCCTGTTCGACGCGCCGACGGTCGAGGGATTCACCGCCGCCGTTATCGGAGCGCAAGCGGCAACGCAAGCGGCAACGCAAGCGGCGACGCAAGCGGGAGCGCAAGCGGCGACGCAAGCGGGAGCGCAAGCGGCGATGCAAGCGGTCGTGCAGGCGGGGGCGCAGGCCGCGGCAGCGCTGGAGCTGCCACGGGAGCCGTTGCTGCCGGTGCCGCGGGACGGCGGCCTGGCGCTCTCCTTCGCCCAGCAGCGGCTGTGGTTCCTGCACCGCTTCGCGCCCGAGAGCGACGCTTACAACGTGCCGCTGGTCATCCGGCTGGACGGCACGTTGCGGCGCGCGGTCGTGGCGCGGACGCTGGCAGAGATCGTCCGCCGGCACGAAGTGCTGCGCACAACCTTTGCCGAGGCCGCGGGCGGGCCGGTGCAGATCGTCGGCCCTGCCGCCGCCGTGCCGTTGCCGGCTTGCGACCTCTCGGCCCTGCCGCGCGAACGGCGCGAGCCGGCGGCGCGCCGCCTCGCCGCGGCAGAAGCCGGCCGCGCCTTCGACCTGGCTCGCGGCCCGCTGCTGCGCGCCCTGCTGGTGCGCAGCGGCGAGCGGCAGCACCTGGCGGTGCTCACGTTCCATCACATCGCGACCGACGGCTGGTCCATGGGCATCTTCGTGCGCGAGTTCTGCGCGCTGTACCGAGCCTTCGCCCTGGGCGAGCCCTCGCCCCTGCCCGCGCTGCCGGTGCAGTACGCCGACTACGCGGCGTGGCAGCGGCTCTGGCTCGCCGGGCCGGCGCTCGACCGCCAGCTCGCCTTCTGGCGCGAACGCCTGGGCGTCGACCCGGCGCCGCTCGACCTGCCTGCCGACCGGCCGCGCACCCGCGACCGCGCCTGGGGCGGCGCGCTGCGGCGCTTCACGCTCGCGCCGCCGCTTCAGGAGCGGCTCAACCGCTTCAGCCAGGAGCGCTCCGTTTCGCTGTTCATGACCCTGCTCGCCGCCTGGAAGGCGCTGCTTCACCGCGTCTCGGGGCAGGACACGATCCGGGTCGGAACGCCCGTCGCCAACCGCCGGCGCGTCGAGATCGAAGACCTCATCGGGTTCTTCGTCAACACCCTGGTGCTGGCCACCGACGTTGGCGGCGGCGCGCCGAGCTTCGAGGCGCTGCTGGGCCGCGTGCGCGACAGCAGCCTGGAGGCCCAGGCCCATCAGGACGCGCCGTTCGATCGCCTGGTCGAGGAGCTGCAGCGCGAGCGCGACCTCAGCCGCTCGCCGCTGTTCCAGGTCTTCTTCGTGCTGCAGAACACCGCCGGGGCCGCGGCCCGGCTTCCCGGCCTCGAGCTCTCGCTGCTGGCCGACGAGGCGCGCTCGGCGATGTTCGACCTCAGCCTGCAGCTCGAGGAAGGGTCGGCCGGGCTCGCGGCGCGCCTCGAATACTCGACCGACCTCTTCGACGCCTCGACCGTCGAGCGGCTGGCCGGGCACTTCCACAACCTGCTGGCGGCGGCGACGGCGGCGCCCGAGCGGCGGGTGGGAGAGCTGCCACTGCTTTCGGCGGCGGAGGCGCAGCAGCTGGTGTGGGAGTGGTGCGATACGGCGGCCGATTACGGCGCGGCGGCGGGCCTGCACGAGCTGATCGCGGCACAGGCGGCGCGCACGCCGGCGGCGGTGGCGGTGGTGGCGGGTATCGCAGGCATTGCAGGTATGGCAAGCATGGCAGGCATGGCTGGCGAGGTGGGCGAGGCCGGCGAGGTGCGTGAGGCGGGCGCGGCGGGCGTGGAGCGGGTGACCTACGGCGAGCTGGTGGCGCGGGTCTCGGTGCTGGCGCGGCGCCTGCGGCAGCTGGGGGTGGGGCCCGAGGCGCGGGTGGGCCTGGCGGCGGAGCGCTCGGTGGAGATGGTGGTGGGGATCCTGGGGGTGCTGGCGGCGGGCGGGGCCTACGTGCCGCTGGACCCGGACCATCCGCGCGAGCGGCTGGAGAGGATGATCGCCGACGCGCGGCCGCGGGTGCTGCTGATCCAGGAACGGCTGCGGGAGCTGGTGCCGGCGCCGGTGGGGGTGGAGGTGGTGGCGCTCGACGGCGTGGCCGGCGCGGCGGTCGGGATCGGCGCGGCAGAGCCGGCCGGGCCGGCGGGGCCGGTCGGCGAGGCGGGGCCGGCGGAGTGGGCGCGGGTATGGGACGAGAGCGCGGCGTACGTGATCTACACGTCGGGCTCGACGGGGCGGCCGAAGGGCGCGGTCAACATCCACGGCGCGGTGCGCAACCGGCTGCTGTGGATGCAGGCGGCGTACGGCCTGGGCGCCGGGGACGTGGTGGCGCAGAAGACGCCGTTCGGGTTCGACGTTTCGGTGTGGGAGTTCCTGTGGCCGCTGATGACAGGGGCGCGGCTGGTGATGGCGCGTCCGGGCGGGCACCAGGACCCGGCGTACCTGCGGCGCCTGATCGTGAGCGAAGGGGTGACGACGCTCCATTTCGTGCCGGCGATGCTGCAGGCGTTCGTGGCGCAGGAGGGGCTGGGGGAGTGCCGGTCGCTGCGGCGGGTGGTGGCGAGTGGCGAGGCGCTGCCGGGAGAGCTGGCGCGGCGCTTCGCAGCGCGGCTGCCCGGGGTCGAGCTGCACAACCTGTACGGCCCGACGGAGGCGGCGATCGACGTCAGCTCCTGGCGCTGCGCGCCGGGCAGCGAGCACGAGCCGGCGCCGCCGCTGCTGGCCTCAGGGACAGGTGGGCGGGTCATGGCCGACCCGACGATCTCCATCGGGCGGCCGATCGGCAACCTGCGGCTGCGGGTGCTGGACCGGGAGCTGCGGCCGGTGGGAGTGGGAGTGGTGGGCGAGCTGTACATCGGCGGAGCGGGCCTGGCGCGGGGGTACTGGCGGCGAGCGGAGCTGACGGCGGAGCGGTTCGTGCCGGAGCCGCTGGGCGAAGAGCGGGGCGGCCGGCTGTACCGCACCGGGGACCTGGCGCGGTGGCGGGTCGGCGGTGAGCTCGAGTACCTGGGCCGGGTGGACTTCCAGGTGAAGGTGCGCGGCGTGCGCATCGAGCTGGGCGAGATCGAGGCGGCGCTGGCGGCGCACGCCGCGGTGCAGGAGGCGGTCGTGGCGGCGCGGCCCGGTCCCGGCGGCGACCTGCGGCTGGTGGCCTACGTGGTGCCGGCCGTCGCCGCCCAGGCGGCCAGCCCGGCCGCCGCGGCCCCGAGCGCCGCCGAGCTGCGGCAGCACCTGCGCCGCAGCCTGCCGGAGGCGATGGTGCCGCAGGCGTTCGTGACGCTTCAGGCGCTGCCGCTGTCGGCCAACGGCAAGGTGGCCCGCAAGGCGCTGCCGGAGCCGGAGGCGGAGGCGCGGGAGGCCGCGGGCCGGGTGGCGCCGCGCAACCCGACCGAGGCGGAGCTGGCACGGATCTTCGCCGAGGTCCTCGGCCTGCCCGAGGTCGGCGTGCACGACGACTTCTTCGCCCTGGGCGGCCACTCGCTGCTGGCGGTGCAGGTGGCGTCGCGCTGCGAGCGCGCCTTCGGCATCGAGCTGCGGGTGCGCCGCCTCTTCGACGCCCCCACCGTCGCCGCCCTCGCCGAGCTGGTGACCGCCGCGGCGCCGCCGGCCGGCGCGGGCGCCAAGGTCGAAACGCTGCTCGCCCGGGTCGCCGAGCTGTCGGACGAGGAGGCGATGGAGCTGGTGGCCCGGAAGCTCCGGCAGCGGCAGGGGGCGGCACGATGAGCGGTTTCGGCCGTACGGTCGCGGAGCTCTCTCCCGCCAAGCGGGCGCTGCTCGAGCTGCTGCTGGCGGAGGAGGGGATAGGGGTGGAGGAGGGGATGGCGGCGGCGGGCGCGCCCATCCTGCCGCAGCGCTGGACCTCGCCTGAAGCCCCGCTGTCCTGGGCGCAACGGCGCCTGTGGCTGATCGACCGCATGGAGCCGGGCAGCGCCGCCTACAACCTGCCGGCCGCGGTGCGCCTCGCGGGCCGCCTCGACCTGGGCGCGCTGGCCGGCTCCCTGGGCGAGATCGTGCGCCGGCACGAGGCGCTGCGCACGACCTTCCGGGAGCAGCCGGACGGCGAACCGGTGCAGCACGTCGCGCCGCCCGCGGCGGCCGCCACCCGCCCGCCGCTGGTGGACCTGGGGAACTTGCCGGCCGCCGTGCGCGAGCGCCTGGCGTTGCAGCTGGCCCGCCAGGAGGCGGCGCGGCCGTTCGCGCTGGCCACCGGGCCGCTGCTGCGGGTGCTGCTGCTGCGCCTCGCCGCCGCCGACCACCTGGTCATGGTCAACATGCATCACATCGTCAGCGACGGCTGGTCGCTGGGGGTCTTCATCCACGAGATGACGGCGTTCTATGCGACGCTGCTCGGGAGGCGGCCCTCGCCGCCGCCGCCGCTGCCCATCCAGTACCGTGATTTCACGCTCTGGCAGCGGCAGTGGCTGAGCGGCGAGCGGCTGGCGGCGGCGCTGGCCTTCTGGCGCCGCCAGCTGGCCGGCGCGCCGGCGCAGCTGCTGCTGCCGACCGACCGGGCGCGCACCGCCGCGGCGCGGCCGCCCGCCGGCAGCGTCGAGCTGGCGGTGCCGCGGGAGGTCGGCGGCGCGCTGCTGCGCATGGCCGCAGCCGAGCGCACCACCCTGTTCGTCGCGTTGCTCGCCGCCTTCCAGGTGCTGCTGACGCGCGTCTCGGGGCAGGACGACCTGGTCGTCGGGACGCCGGTGGCCGGCCGCGAGCGCCTCGAGACCGAGGGCTTGATCGGATTCTTCGTCAACACCCTGGCCTTGC
>DATKFK010000435.1:0-7257 GCA_035544375.1 Thermoanaerobaculia bacterium | reverse complement strand
CAACGCCTTCGGCCCCGTGCCCAGCTGGCGCTCGACCTCGCTCACCGCGAAGCCGGCGGTGCGGACTGCCTGCCGCAAGACCCCTGCGTAGTGCTGGACCTCCACCTCGACCGGGGGCTGACTTTCTCTCATGAGACCTCCAAGCCCAAGTGTATCCCGATTCTGTCCCATGCCCTGACACTATCCGGCCAAACTGTAACTTCGCTGTTACCCCAGGGGCCCTGGGCAAGGTCGATCCGGACAAGATCAGCCCATGCGCCGTGCCTGATACGCGTGCCCGTTTCTGGTACGAGGCAAAGCCCGGCCACCGTCCACAGGCGCCGCCTGTGGGGCTCGGGTCAGATCCGGCGCCCATGGATAGTGTCTTACAACGAGCCCATTGGCCGAGAGAGAAGGGGAGGGGGGTGTCCTTTTCGCCGGCGGATGGTCCGGCAGGCGAATCCAGGCCGATTTCGTTTAGGATGGCCGGTCATGAGGCGCGAGCCGGAGGTCACGCGGGTTCTGGGGGCCTTCGGCTGTGCCCTCACCGTCGACGTCGAAGAGTGGTACCACAACTGCCTGGTGCCCTCGTACGTGCAGCCTCATCTGCGGCCCGAGCTGCCGGTCGAGCTCGACCGGCTGCTGCCGGAGCTGCTCGGGCTGCTGGCGGAGGCGGGGTGCCGGGCCACCTTCTTCGTCCTCGGCGAGGTGGCCCAACGCCTGCCCCGGCGGGTGCGGGAGATCGCCCGCGCCGGGCACGAGGTCGGCAGCCACGGCTTCCTCCATCTGCGGGCCTGCGAGCGGCCGGCGGCCGAGTTCGAGCGCGACATCCGGCGTTCCAAGGCGCTGCTCGAGGACCTGCTGGGCGAGCCGATCAGGGGCTTCCGCGCCCCGGAATGGTCGCTGCGGCGGTTGCAGAGCCCGCTCCTGCCGCTGGTCGCGGCGGCCGGCTTCGACTACGACAGCTCACTCGTTCCCTATTCGTTCTCGGGACGGCGCAGCAATCCGGTCTTCGCCAGCCGCTTGCGGTGGGAGGAGGCCGGGCTCGAGCTGCTGGAGCTCCCGGTCTTCACCTTCGGCGGCGTCGCGCGCATCCCCGCCGGCAGCTGGACGGGGCGCCTGTTCGAGCCGCCGCGGCTGGTGGCCGCCGCCGAGCGCCATCTGCGCCGCGGCGGGCTGCCGGTCGCCGTCGCCCATCCGTGGGAGATCTCGGGGCGGCCCACCCCGGGGCCGCTCGGCGGGCTGGCCCGCTTCATCCACGAGACCGGCCGCGCCGGCTACCTGCCCAAGTTCCGCCACATCCTCGCCGGCCTTCCCTGGCGGACGCTGGCCGAGGCGGCAGGTCTGCGGCCTGAAGCCGCGGCCGACCCGATCCCGGCGGCTGCCGGCAGCCGCTACCGTCCGGTCGGCGGCGCCGCGGTCCTCGCCGCGCGCTGACCGCTGACCTGTTAGTGTCCCGTCTCAGAAATTCGCATCACTATTCGCCGGCCCTCCGGCCCCCTGGCGGCGTTACGCCTCCTCGACATAGGTTCGACTATGCCTGCGTCGGCGCGCCTGGCCAGGTGGCCGGATTGCTCGCCGACTAGTGACGCGAATTTCTGAGACGGGACACTAGCGGCCGGCCCGGCATCCTGCATCCGGGCTGCGTGTACGCCCGAGACGGCGTCGTGTAAGCTCTGGGCGAAACGAGGATCGGTTGCGGGGGCATCGGCCGCGGGGCGCCGACGCTTTTCGAGGTGCCTTTCGAGGTTCGGTAGACTGAGGAGCTGGTGCGAAAGGGGGGACTCGAACCCCCACGACCTTGCGGCCACAAGATCCTGAATCTTGCGCGTCTACCAATTCCGCCACTTTCGCGCGGCTGCGATTCTAGGGAGAGTCCCAATAGGTGTCAAATGCGTTGCCGCCGTCGCTCCCTGAGACCCTGGTGGGCACTCTCGAGTCCGGACCTGCCGGCGTCCGCGGCCGCTCGCAGCGGCGCTGGCTGGTGCCCTTCGATCCGCGGCTGACTCTCGAGCTGCCGGTGAGCGGCGCCGGCGACGTGCCGGAGGGGCACTTCGCGGTGGTGGCGGTCGAGCGCGGCGCCCGGGGCGGCGAGCCGCGCGGCAGGCTGCTCGAGGTGCTCGGCGACGTGGCGACGCCGGGCGTCGACGTCGAGGTGGTGCTGCGGCACCACGGCATCCCGTGGCGCTTCCCGGACGAGGTCCTCGCCGCCGCCGCCGGCCTTCCCGCCGATCCCGGACCCGCGGACTGGCAGGGCCGCGACGACCTGCGCCGCCAGGTGGTCGTGACCATCGACGGCGAGAACGCCCGCGACTTCGACGACGCGGTGTCGATCGAGCGCCGGCCCGACGGCACCTTCCGGCTGGGGGTGCACATCGCCGACGTGGCGCATTACGTCGCCTTGGGAAGCGTCCTCGACGCCGAGGCATTCCGCCGCGGCACCAGCGTCTACTACCCCGAACGCGTCATCCCGATGCTGCCGGAGGCCCTGTCGAACGGCCTCTGCTCGCTGCGCCCGGAAGTGCCCCGGCTCACCCTGTCCGTCTTCCTGGACATCGACCGCGACGGCGCCGTGGTGGCGCGGCGCTTCGCCGAGACGGTGATCCGGAGCACCCGGCGCCTCACCTACGGCGAGGTGCGGCGCCTGCTCGAGGAGCCGGGGCCGGGCGACGACGCGCGGTACGGGCCGGTGCTCCACGCGCTGCGCGACATGCGCGAGCTGATGGCCGCCCTGCACGAGGCCCGGGGTCGCCGCGGCTCGATCGATTTCGATCTGCCGGAGGGCAACGTCGAGCTCGATACCGACGGCACCGTGGTCGGCATCCTCCCCTACGAACGCAACGTCGCTCACCGCCTGATCGAGGAGTTCATGATCGCCGCCAACGAGGCGGTCGCCTACGAGCTGGTGCGCCGCGGCAGCCCGGGCCTGTTCCGCGTCCACGATCCTCCCGACCGCCAGCGCCTCGAGGAGCTGGTCGAGCTGCTGCGGCCGCTCGGCTTCGAGCTCGCCAGCGGGAGGGCCGGCCTCGACGACCTGCCGCCGTCTGCCCTGCAGGAGGTGCTCAAGCAGGTCGAGGGGCGGCCGGACGAGCCGTTCCTGTCGGCGCTGGTGCTGCGCACCATGCAGCGCGCGTTCTACAGCCCGCAGTGCCGCGGCCACTATGCCCTGGCGTCGCCGTATTACACCCATTTCACATCGCCGATCCGCCGCTACCCGGACCTGGTGGTGCATCGGCGCCTCAGGGCGCTGCTGCGCGGCGAGGGCGGCCCCGCTGCCGCGGGCGGCGCCGCGAACGAGGACGGGAACGGCGAGCGCGCCGAGCTCGACTCACGGCTGGCGGCCGTCGCCGAGCACGCCAGCGTCACCGAGCGGCGGGCCGAGCAGTCGGAGCGCGACCTGCTCCAATGGAAGAAGGTGCGTTTCCTGGCCGGGCGCGCCGGCGAGCGCTTCCGCGGACGCATCACCGGCGTCCAGCCGTTCGGACTGTTCGTCCAGCTCGAGGACTTCCACGTCGACGGCCTGGTGCCGATCCGTTCGCTCGCCGACGACTACTACCTGTACGAGCCCGAGGCGCACCGCCTGGTCGGCGAGCGCCGGGGCCGGATCTTCCAGCTTGCCGACCCCGTCGAGGTCGAGCTGGTCGGCGCCGACCTCCGCCACCGCGGCCTCGACCTGAAGATCGCCGGGATGCCGGCGCCGCCGCCGCGCGCGGCCGGCGGCACGGGCCGGGGCAGCGGGCGAGGTGCCGGCCGGCCTGGCGGCGCCTCCCGCTCTGCCGGTGCCGCCCGGCCAGCCGGCGCCCCCCGGCCGGCTGGCGCCCAAGGGCGCCGCCGCCGATGAGCCTGACCCCGACCGTGGCGATCGTCGGCCGCCCGAACGTCGGCAAGTCGACCCTGTTCAACCGCCTGCTGGGCCGCCGCCAGGCGATCGTCCACGACCAGCCGGGGGTGACGCGGGACCGCATCACCGGGCTCGCCGAGCTCGACGGCGACCGCTCGTTCCAGGTCATCGACACCGGCGGCCTGGTGCTCGGCGACGACCCCCTGGGGCTGTCCCGGCAGGTGTTCCTGGCAGTGGAGGAGTCTGACTTGCTGCTTTTCATGGTCGACGGCCGCGACGGCCTGACCAGCGCCGACGAAGCGGTCTGGGAGCGGCTGCGCCGCACCGGCAAGCCAGCCCTGCTGGTGGTCAACAAGGGCGACACCCGCGAGGCGCGCAGCCGCTTCCCGGAGTTCTATCGCCTGGGGATCGACCGCCAGCTGCTGGTCTCCGCCGAGCACGGCCAGGGTGTCGAGGAGCTGCGCGAGGCGCTCGCCCTGGGGTTGCCCGAGATGCCCGCCGCCGCGCCTCCCGACATGCCGGCCATCGCCATCGTCGGCCGGCCCAACGTCGGCAAGTCGTCGCTGCTCAACCGCATCGCGGGCCAGCCGCGGGCGCTGGTGTCCCCCCAGGCGGGGACCACCCGCGATCCGCTCGACACGCCGATCACCCGCGGCGGCCGCAGCTACCTGCTGATCGACACCGCCGGCATCCGCCGCCGCAGCCAGACCGCCGGCGCGCCCGAGGAGCTGGCGGTGATGATGGCGCGCCGCCAGATCGAGCGCGCCCAGCTCGCGGTGCTGGTCGTGGACGCCGCCCAGGGGGTGACGAGCGGCGACCTGGCCATCGCCGGCACCATCTGGGACCTCGGCCGCGCCGCCGTCCTGGCGATCAACAAGTGGGACCTGCTCGACGAGGAGTCGCGCGCGCGCCTCGAGCTGTCGCTCGAGCGGCTCGACGACCACCTGGCCGGCCCGCGGCGGGTCAACGTCTCGGCGCTGACCGGGCGCGGCGTCGACAAGCTCTTCCCGGCGATCGACCCGACGCTTCAGGCGTATGCCCTGAAGCTGGGCACCGGGGAGATCAACCGGCTGTTCGAGACCGCCATCCGGCGGGTGAGCCCCCCAAGCCTGGGCGGCCGGCCATGGAAGCTCTACTATGCCACCCAGGTGTCGAGCGGGCCGCCGACCTTCATGCTGTTCGCCAACCGCACCCTGCCGCGCAACCACCACTACCGGCGCTACCTCGAGAACCGCGTGCGCGAGGAGCTGGGGCTTTCGGGCGTGCCCCTGCGCCTGGTGGTGCGGCGGCGCACGGAGGCCCGGCGGTGAGGGCGGCGCGCGCCGCCCTGGCTTCGGCCACCGCCACCGTTGCCGCCGTTGCAGTCCTCGCCCTGGCCATGCCGGCAGCGGGCTGCCGCCGCCCCGACGACCGCGCGGCGATCCAGGAGCGGCTGCACGGCAAGGGCGCGGCGGAGGTGGTGCGCGAGGCCGCGGCGGCGCGCTACACGCCGCCTTTGGACGGCCGCCTGACGGACACCCAGGTTCGCATGTACCTGTCGGTCCGCGAGCGCGAGTGCCGCATCCGCGAGGCGGCCGCTCTCGAGGCCCAGCGGCAGCGGGAAGCGGCGGCCGGCGCGGCGGCCGGCGCGGCGGCCGACCTGCGGGCGGCGCAAGAGCTGAGGGTCAATCCCAAGGAATACGCGTGGGTGCGCGAGCAGGTGCTGGAAGCGGAGGCCGCCGCCACCTCCCAGACGCTCAATCAGAGGATGGCGGCGGGACGCGAACAGCTGCTGGCGCGCATGCGGCGCGACCGCGACGCGCTGACCGATCCGGAGCGGCGCGCCGCCGCGGAGCGCCAGATCGAAGATTGGAAGCGCGGGCTGCAGGCGTCCGAACCGCCGCTCGTGCCGGCGGTGCGCGCCAACGTCGCGCTGCTGGCGCGCTTCCGCGAGCCCCTCGCCAGGCTGCGGGTGCTCGAGGAGCGCGCCCTGGCGGCTGCGGCGGGTCTCGAGGCGCCGGGCGCCGCCGGCGCCGCGACCGTGCACTGACCGTGCACCAGGGGAGATCGGGATGAATCGACAGACCACGTCCGCTGGCGCCACCTCCGAGGCCGCCGCCCCCTCATCCCCGGCCGCCGTGTCCCCATCCGCCGCCGGGCTCGATCGGCGCTGGGCCACCCACCTGGTCTGCTCGCGCACCGGCGAGACCGCGCCGCTCGACCGGCCGGCCTTCCTGTCGCCGGCCGGCGCTCCCTGGCTGGTCGAGCATGCCCTGGACCCGGCGCGCGGCGAGTCCCTGCGGCGCGCCCTGCCGGGCCGGCCCTGGACGCTCTGGCGCTACCGCGAGCTGCTGCCGGTGGCCAACTACGAGGGGCGGGTGGATCTCGGCGAGGGTGCGACGCCCCTGGTGCGCCTGCGGCGGATGCGGTTCGCCGGCGCCGAGGTGTGGATCAAGGACGAGAGCGGCAATCCGACCGGCTCGTTCAAGGCGCGCGGCCTGTCGCTGGCGGTGAACCGGGCGCGCGAGCTGGGCGCGCCCGGGGTGGAGCTGGCGAGCGCCGGCAACGCCGCGCTGGCGCTCGCCGCCTACGCCGCCGCGGCCGGCCTGCCCGCCCGCGTGGCGCTGCCGGCCGACACGCCGCCGGCGATCGCGGCGCGCTGCCGCGACCATGGCGCCGAGGTGCTCTCCGGCCAGGGGACGCTGGTCGAGGCGGCGCGGCTGCTGGCCGCCGCGGGCGCGGCCGGCGAAGCGTTCTGGAACCTCTCGACCCTCCGCGAGCCCTATCGCGTGGAGGGCAAGAAGACCATGGGCCTCGAGCTCGCCGAGCAGCTGGGTTGGGAGCTGCCCGACTGGATCTTCTATCCCCTGGGCGGCGGCACCGGCATCGTCGGCATGGACAAGGCCTTCGCGGAGCTGCGGCGGCTCGGCCTGGCCGGGGAGAAGCGGCCCCGCTTCGTGGCCGTGCAGATGGCCGGTTGCGCGCCGATCGTGCGCGCCTTCGCCCGCGGCCTGGAGGCAGCCGAAACCTGGGAGGAGCCACGGACGCGGGTCTGGGGCCTGCGGGTGCCGCGCGCCATCGGCGACTTCCTGGTGCTGCGCGCGCTGCGCGAGTCGGCGGGGCGGGCGGTGGCGGTGGACGAGGCGCGCCTGCCGGAGGTGGCGGCAAGCGCGGCGCGCGAGGAAGGGCTCCGCATCGGCCCCGAGGGGGCCGCGGCTCTCGCCGCCGCGCTCGACCTGGCCGCCGCGGGCGCCTTCGCTCCTGGCGAGCGGGTGGTGGTCTTCCAGACCGGCGATCCGGCGAACTACCAGTGAGGTTCCCCTGACCGCGCCCGAGCGCCTGGTCGATTCGCTGGTCGACTCCGGCGCCGCGTCGGCGGCGGTGGCGCTGGCCGGCAACGGCGAGCAGGTCCTGTGGAGCCGGGCGGCGGGGTGGGCTCGCGGCGGCCCGGCAGCGGG
>DATKFK010000434.1:0-8940 GCA_035544375.1 Thermoanaerobaculia bacterium | reverse complement strand
GGGCGATGCTTGGATCTGAGTAGAGACCGCCGGTCGAACCGATGGTCCGCATGTCCAAATAAATCGCAAGTTCACCTGCTTTCGTGACAGCGGCTGTGAGGTAGGCGAAGGCGTGCGTCTTACCGGTACCGCGGCGCCCGTAGACCACCTGATGGTCGGATGTGGAGAGCAGAGTGAACAGCGGGCCCACGTCAACAAAGGTCTCAATCAATGTTGTGCGCTCGACACCCTCAGCCCGTCGCGAAAGCTTCATGAAGGCAACGTTAATATCGGCATTCACTGCTATGCTCCTCAAGGGTGGGACGCCACGGGCAGGCCGAGGGAAACCCCACCCAATGCCCTCGAATGCAGCTGCTTCGCCTGCAACCGATGGCGGGTGGGGCACCGAATACTGCTCGCACCATGCTAACTCACGGCGTCCGTCGAGGGATCTCCTCGGCCGCACCAACTAGGCGGTGACCACGAACACGGTCTCAGGCTGAAGGTGTCCGGCCGGTTGCCACCCGCGAGTTGTTACTGCCTCGGCGCCCCAGGTGTGGATCTTGCCCCGTCCACCTTCATCAGAGACTGCATAGTTCCAGGTGTGCGGCTGCCCGATCTTAGGATCGATGAAGTAGCGCAGTAGCCACATCAGCTGGATCTTAGCTCATGCGGCAGCAGTTGACAGGCGCTGCGAGGGTTGGGCTGCTCTGCGCGGCGGAGAATGAGTAGCGCAGGAGGTACGCTCTGGTAGCAAGAACTTGGGACTCCGTCGCTTACCTAGCGCTTACCGATGACAGCTTAACATAGGATGTCGGCTTCGAGCATGGCGAGCTAACTCGTTTATTTGTCGTTATTTAACGTGGTGCCCAGGACCGGAATCGAACCAGTGACCCCGTGATTTTCAGTCACGTGCTCTACCAACTGAGCTACCTGGGCAGGGAGGCTTGGGGCACCTCCGAGGGGGGTTGTTTTTAGCAGCTGTGCCGTGGCGAGTCAAGATCCGCTCGCCACCTTCCCGATCCCTGGGCTCCCCGGCCGTCCAAGCCAACCTACTGGATCCACGGCGCTTGGCGCCAGCATGACTGCTGGCGGGTCGGCCGCCTCCCTCGATCCTCCTCACCGGGCAGGCCGTCCTGGAGGCCTTGCCGACGCCGCGGGAGTATGCTCCGGCCCGGAAGACCGGGCCACCCCCAGGCCACGCCGGGGCCACCCCCGGGCCACGCCCCAGGAGGACGCATGCCAGGCATCGCGATCGAAGAGGCTACAGCGGTGGCACAGTGGCGGGCGGAAACGCCCGGCTGCGAGACGCGCGCGCATCTCAACAATGCGGGGGCGGCACTGGCTCCGGCCTCGGTGCTGGCGGCGATCCACGGACACCTGGCTCGGGAGGCCGAGATCGGCGGGTACGAGGCGGCGGAAGAGGCGGCGGAGCAGATCGCCGGCGTCTACGAGGCGGTCGCGACCTTGATCGGGGCGGCGCCCCGGAACGTGGCGGTCGTGGAGAACTCGACGACGGGCTTCGCACTGGCTCTGAGCTCGTTCGACCTGCGCCCGGGAGACCGCATCGTCACCAGCCGGGCCGACTATCCTTCCAACCAGATCATGTACATGTCGCTGGGGCAGCGCCTGGGGGTGGAGACGGTGACCGCCGCCGAGCTGCCGGAAGGAGGCGTGGACCCGGAAAGCGTGCGCACCCTGGTGCGGGACCCGCGCTGCCGGCTGGTCGCCTTGACGTGGGTCCCGACCAACTCGGGCCTCGTGCAGGCGGCAAACGAGGTGGGCGAGGTCTGCGCTTCGGCGGGGGTGCCTTTCCTCGTCGATGCCTGTCAGTGCGTCGGACAGATGGCGATCGACGTCGGCAGCCTGCGGTGTGATTTCCTGGCGGCGTCGGCGCGCAAGTTCATGCGCGGCCCACGGGGCATCGGGTTCCTCTACGTTTCCGATGCGGCACTCCAACGCGGCGCCCACCCGCTGCTACCGGACATGCGGGGCGCAGCGTGGACGGGGCCAGGGCAGTTCCGCCTGCCGCCCGGTGCCCAACGCTTCGAGAACTGGGAGTTCCCCTATGCGCTGGTGCTCGGAATGGGCGCCGCGGCCCACTACTGCGCAGCGGTCGGCGCGCCCGGGGCGGTCCGAGCCTGGCGCCTCGCCGCCGAGGTGCGGCAGCGCCTTGCCCCGATGCCATGGGCGCGGGTGCTGGACCGCGGCTCCGAGCGCTGCGCGATCGTCTCCGTCGAGGTGCAAGGCTGGGATGCAGCCGCACTGAAGCTGCGCCTAAGGGAGCGCGGCATCAATACCTCGGCTGCGAGCCGGGAACACGGGGTTCTGGACATGGATGCCAAGCACGCCAGTACGATCCTGCGAATCTCGCCTCACTACTACAACACCGAGCAAGAGCTGGATACCCTGATCGAGGCGCTCTCCGAGCTCGCCGCGGCACCGCCCGCGGGCGGCCAGCCTTCCCCACCGGGATAGACCGGCGGGCAGACCGCCCCGCGCCGCCGGCTGCACGCCAGGGTGGCGATGCGGCATGTCCCTGAGGCCACAAACCCGCAGGGAAGAGCGGCGTGCGGGATTTTCAGCGCCTGCTAAGCTAAGGCTAAGGCTTAGCCTTCCGCTTGCTCGAGCGACGGCGACCGCCGCCGCTCGCACCCTCCCGGCCCGCACCGCTCCCGCCCAGTTCGGCAGGCCCGGCTCCGGCCTCCCGGCCCGCACCCTCCCCGCCCGCGCCCGCCCCGCCCGCGCCCCCACCGCCGCCCGCACCGCCGCTCCCGCCGCGACCCGCGCCCGCGCCCCCGCCGCGGCGCTTTCGGTGCGACGCCACCAGGCCACCTTTCTCGACGATGGAGATGATCCTGCCCTCCCGCTCGGACATCTCCAACAGGCGGTGGCCCGCGCGCTCGCACCAGACGGGCATGTCCTCGAGGATGCCGGGATCGTCGCCGATGACCTCGACCCGGTCTCCCACCGCCAGCCGCATCATCTCGCGCGCGGCAAGCAGGATCGGCAACGGGCAGAAGGTGCCGGTGACGTCGAGCTGGCGGGTGATGGGAGCGGGAGCGGACACGGCACCCTCCTGGTAGCCGGCAGGGTCGCCAAATCTGCGCCGGATGGCGCCCGTAAACGGAAGTTCCTCTGTAGAATAGTGCCCGAATGGCAAGCAATCGATCCCTGCCGCGGCTGGCGGCGCTGCTCTGCGCCGCAGCGGCGGTGTCCGTCCCGACAACGCCGGCCCGCGCCTGGACGCCGAAGACCCATCAGACGATCGCCTGGGAGGCAGCGCGCTTGGCGCCTCCGGACCTCGCCCGCCAGCTGATCAAGCGCCGCGCCGCCTTCCTGGCCGGAGTCATCCAGCCCTTCGACGACGCCGACCCCGCCCGCCACCGGCAGGACCCGGACGGCAGCGGCAGCCTCGCGGCGGCGCTCGAGGACGCCGTCGCCCAGGCGGTGGCGGCCATCCGCGCGCACCGTCCCTTCGACGAGATCGTCTTCCGCATGGGCGTGGCGGCGCACTTCATGGCCGACGCCAACAACCCCCTCGCGAGCTCCAACGCCGACCCCGAGGCGGGGCGCTACTTCGTCGATTTCCTCCGCTACGCGGAAACCGCCGAGCCACGCTTCCCCCTGGTCTTCTATGGCATCCGCCCGGGCCTCGAACGGGCGCCGGACGTGGCGGAGCTGCTCGCCGACACCCTGGGCCGCGGCCGTGCCCTCTACCCGCTGATCGGCCTCGAGTACCGCAAGATCGACTTCGCATCGGGAATCGGCCGCTTCGACGACCGCTCGACCGCCTTCGGCGTCGCGTCCGTCGCCTTCAGCCACGCCGTGACCGACGTCGCGCTGGTGCTGCGATACATTTGGCTCCGGGCGGGAGGCGGCGACGATCGCTCCGGCCTGCCGGCCAGCGGCACGCGGCTGCTGTTGTTGCCACGCGCCGGTCTGCCGCCCCTGGCGGCGGCCGGCGTTCCCGGTCCTTGATGCCGCGGGTGCCGCCCGCCGCCGGCCAAAGTCACGTCACCCCCGAGCCGCCGGCCAGGCCCCCGCAGAGCCTGCCGGCCGCCCGGACCATCAACCCAGGCCGCCGGACTCCGAGCCGATGCCAGCTGGCTCCGCTCCGGTCCGCCGCCGACCCGATCCAAGGAGCACGCCATCATGCTGCCGGCGCATCGCGCACTGGTTTCCGTTTCTGACAAGAGCGGCCTGGCCGAGTTGGCTCGCGGCCTTGGCAACCTCGGCATCGAAATCGTCTCGACCGGCGGCACCCTCGCCTACCTGCGCCAGCTCGGCGTCCCGGCCATGGCCGTCGCCGACGTGACCGGCTTCCCCGAGATCCTCGACGGCCGCGTCAAGACGCTGCATCCGCGCATCCATGCCGGCATCCTCGCCAGCCGCTCGCAGCCGGCGCACACCGAGCAGCTCGCCTCGCACCAGATCGACCGCATCGACCTGGTGATCGTGAACCTCTATCCATTCCGCGAGACCGCCGCCGATCCCAGCGCCTCCTTCGACGAGGTGATCGAGAAGATCGACATCGGCGGCCCGGCCATGGTGCGGGCAGCGGCCAAGAACTTCGGCGGCGTCGCGGTGGTGGTCGATCCCACGGACTACTCCCGGGTGCTCGCGGCGCTCTCGGCCAGCGACGGCGTCGTGCCCGAGACGCTACGCCGCGAGCTGGCGGTCAAGGCCTTCCGCCACACCCACGCCTACGACGGCGCCGTTGCCGATTGGCTCGTCCGCCAGGCCGCTCCCAGGACCGCCCCCGGCGCCGCTCCCCCCGCAACCTCCGCGGCGGCCGCAACTGCCGCGGTTGCCGCCCCGGGCGGCGAAGCCTTTCCCGCCCACCTGGTGCTCGGGCTGACCCGCACCGACGAGCTGCGCTACGGCGAGAACCCGCACCAGGGCGGTGCCGTCTATGCGGTGACCAGCGCCACCGCTCCACCCGCATCCGCCGCCTCTCCACCCGCATCCGCGGCCCCCACGGCCTCCCCGGCTTCCCCGTCCAGCCCAGCCAACTCCCCCTCCCGGCCCACCCCGGCCGCCGATTCGGCCTCCGCCCCAGCCCCACCCCCCCCGTCCCCACCGGCCGCCCCGGCCCCGCGTGCCGCCGCGGCCCTCGCCGCCTTCACCGCCGCGGGCGGTCCCCTCGGCGGCTATCGCCAGCTCGCCGGCAAGGAGCTGTCCTGGAACAACCTCCTCGACGCCGACGCGGCGCGGAAGATGGCGTCGCTCTGGGCCGAGCCGGTGGTGGTCATCGTCAAGCACAACAACCCCTGCGGCATCGGCCGCGGCGACGATCTCCCCGCCGCCTACCACCGGGCCCTGGCGACCGACCCGGTGTCCGCCTTCGGCTCGGTGATCGCCGTCAACGGCACGGTGGACGGCCGCCTCGCCGCCGCCATGGCAGACCTGTTCGTCGAGGTGCTGCTGGCTCCCGGCTTCGACGAGGAAGCGCGCCAGCGCTTCGCCCAGAAGAAGAACCTTCGTCTCGTCGAGTGCCCGCCCTACCGCCCCGCCGCCGGCGAGATCGAGCTGCGCGCCATCTCAGGCGGCTTTCTGGCGCAGCCTCCGGACGCCTTCCCGGACGACCCGTCCGGCTGGACCTCGCCGACCCGCCGCGAACCGACCGCCGAGGAGCGCCGCGCCCTGGATTTCGCCTGGCGGGTGGCGCGCTACACCAAGTCGAACGCCATCGTCCTGACCAACGCCGATCAGACCGTGGGCGTCGGCGCCGGTCAGATGAGCCGCGTCGATTCATGCCGCATCGCCATCCAGAAGGCCCAGCTGCCGGTCGCCGGCACGGTCGCCGCCTCCGACGCCTTCTTTCCGTTCCGCGACGGCCTCGACGTGCTGGCCGCCGCCGGCGTCACCGCCGTCGTCCAGCCCGGAGGCAGCAAGCGCGACGGCGAGGTGATCGCTGCGGCCGACGAGCACGGCATGGCGATGTTGCTGACGGCTACGCGGCATTTCCGCCACTAGCCCGCTGCCAGCAGGGTCGCTCCCCTCGGCGACGGGTTGCACCCCGGCAACGCCGTGCCGCCGCTGCCAACGTCGCCACCGTCGCCAGGGCGAGCTTGACAGCCCCTCCATGCTGTAATAGCATTTCAGGTCGCAAGATAACCTGACTTGTCGCCTGAGGGGGGGACCCATGCGAACCACCCGGGACCGCCGTACTGGAACGACGTGCACACCTTTCCTTCTGGCGGCGCTCCTGGCGGCGCTGCTCCTGCCGGTCCATGCCGGCGCTGCTGCCGCCGGCACCTGCCACCAGGAGACCGTCCCTGCCGCCACCCTGCTCCTGCCCTACTTCGAGCTGGACACCTACGACCCGAACGGCCTGACGACTCTCTTCTCGATTAACAACGCATCCGCCGTCGCGGTCCTGGCTCACGTCGCCATCTGGTCGGACCTCGGCGTCCCGATCCTCAACTTCAACGTCTACCTCACCGGTTATGACGTGCAGACCATCAACCTGCGCGACGTCATCATCTACGGCCAGCTGCCGCAGACCGCCTCAGCTGGACAAGACCCCGACGACGTCATCAGCCCGAAGGGCTCGTTCAGCCAGGACATCGCTTTCGCCAGCTGCCAGGGTCAGCTGCCGCCGCCGCCTCTATCCGCCTCGGCCCTGAGCAGCGTCCAGCGCGCGCTGACCGGGCTGTCATCGCCAATGCTCAAGGACCTCTGCGCGGGTCAGGCAATCGGCGACCTGATCGCCCGCGGCTACATCACCGTGGACACCGTCAGCAACTGCACGGTGCGCTTCCCGGGCGACGCCGGCTACTTCGGACCCACCAAGTCCGCCGATGCCACGGACCAGAACGTGCTGTGGGGTTCCTGGTACATCATCAACGCGGCTCAGGGATACGCGCAGGGGTCCGACATGGTGGCCGTCGTGGCGGATGCAACCAGCCCGGAGACCACGACGCCTGGCAGCTACACTTTCTATGGCCGCTATGTCGGCTGGTCGGCAGCGGATCATCGCGCGCCCTTGGCGACCGCTTTCGCGGCGCAGTTCGCCTCCGGCGGCCCATTCGACGCCGGGACGGATCTCCTGATCTGGCGCGATACGAAGTTTGCTCAAGGCCCGTTCTCCTGTCCGCCGGGATCCCAAAACCCGGCGTGGTATCCCCTGGGCCAAGAGGCGCTCGTCGTCTTCGACGAGCAGGAGCACCCGCAGGTGCCTCCCGTCTGCCCGTTCGGTTCTGGGTCCCAGCCCTCCGTCACACCTTACCAGTGCCCGCCGATGCAATCCTTGATGATTGCACCCGCAGCGGCGCAGAGGACCCGGGTGGGGGGAGCGTACTTCCCGGTTCCTTTCACCTTCGGCTGGGTCTTTCTCGATTTCAACTGGTCGGACTATCCGACCGTCGGGCCCAATCCACCGGCCGACCCGGCCGCCGCGCAGGCATGGGTGATCGCCACGCAATCCTCGAGGAGCCACTTCGCGGTGGCGCTCGACGCCTACCGGCTCGACAGCGCCTGCAGCGCAAATCACTTCGTGCCCTGACCGCGGCGCCCCCGGATTGCGGCCGCCCCACGGTCCCGCAGTATCCTTGGCGCGGCGACAGGAGGCCCGGTGACCCGATTCGACCAGACGCATCCCCAAGTGGCAGCCGCTTTCCGCCACCCATTTCCAGCCGCTCTCGCCCGTCAGGCCGCTCTCGCTCGTCAGGCTCTCGCCGGCACGGCTGCCACGGCCATCCGCGCCGTCGCCCTCTCTGCCCTTGGCATTCTGACCGCGACGGCCGGCGCAGGAGCGGCTGGCGCCGCGGGCATCACGGCTGCCTCCACGCAACCGATGGCGGCTGCCTTGCACGCTCCTCCTCCCTCAGCCTCGGCCGCCGCCTCCTCCTCGGCCGCCGCCGCCTCGGCCGTCGGCGCGGCCTCCCCCTCGGCCTCGGCCAGCGACCCATGGCCCTGGCTCACCCGGGTCCGTCGCAGCCTGGTCGAGGCGGGTCCCACCACCGCCACCTTCACCCAGACCTACGTCCCGGCCGGCTTCTCCTCCGGCGAAAAGGAGACCGGCAGCCTGTCGCTCCACCTTCCCGACTGCTTGCGCTGGGACTACAAGGACCCTTACCCCAAGGGCTTCCTGCTCTGCGGCGAAATGGTGCACGCCTGGAACCCCGAGGACCATACCGGCCGCCGGTACCGTATCGACCGCAAGAACGAGCCCGGCCTGGACCTGCTGCTGCTGGGGGTCGACGACCTCAAGGCGCGCTACAATGCTGTCACCCGCTCGTCCCCCAACGGCCAGGTCGAGATCGCGCTCACGCCCAAGGCCAAGGCCGGCGCGCTGAGCGACGCCGCGCTCGGCATCGATCCCGCCACCTTGCGCGTCGTCCAGGTCTCCTACCACGACCGCGAAGGCAACCTCACTCGCTTCCAGATCGGCGACTACCGCCCGCTCTCCCAGCCCGGCCAGTTCGCGCCACCGTCCGGCATCCAGTGGGAAGAGCAGCCCTGACCGCCAGCCGCCGCAGCCAGCCCGCCGCTGCCAGCCGCAGCCAGCCACCGCAGCCAGCCGCCGCTGCCGGCCGCCGCAGCCGGCCGCCGCTGCCAGCCACCGCTGCCGGCCACCGCAGCCGGCCGCCGCTGCCAGCCTGCCCGCAAGGTACCCACCGCGGCCGCCGCAGCCGGTGCGCGGCCGCCGCGCGGAGCCGCAGCCAGCCGCGGCACCCCAGCCAGCCGCGAGCGCTGCTGCGTTTTCCGTATAATGGGCGCCGCGGGCGGGGGGTATGCATGCTCGGCCGCCGCGCTCGACCCATCGCGCCTACCTTTATGGCAGCCGAGAACTCCTTCGACATCGAATCCACCGTCAACCTGCAGGAGGTCCGCAACGCGGTCCAGCAGGCCGACAAGGAGATCGCGACGCGCTATGACCTGAAGAAGGCGGCGGCCGAGCTCCGGCTGGAGGGCGAGGAGGTGGTGCTCGGCGCCGCCGACGAGTTCTCGCTC
>DATKFK010000433.1:0-5133 GCA_035544375.1 Thermoanaerobaculia bacterium | reverse complement strand
CGCCTGCCGGGCCGGCGCATAGTCGGTGCCAATTGCCCGCAGAAGGCCGGACTTGCCGGCGAACCGGGGCCCATGGATGATGAGCGAGACGTCGCGGGCAAAGGCTCTTTCGATCCGCGCCCAGGCCGGGAGCAGCAGGCTTACGCTCCTAGGCAAGCTCTGTCTCCTTGGCAAGCGGCATGAGCTGCCAGTCGCCTTCCTCGAAGCGGATGTCGTCGGCAAAGTTCTGGATGTACTTGTCGATGTTGGGATGCGTGGTCTTGGCTAAATAATAGATGATGGGCGCGATGATGACCTGCACGTCGCTGCCCTTGTTCTCCGGACGCGCCGTCAGCCCGCGGACCTCCAGGCCTTCGAGCAGGTTCCGGCGGTCCCTGAGCGCGGCCTCGTAGCCCACTTCGCGCAACGCCTGCTTCAGCCAGTCGTCGTCGATCTCGCTCTGGATCAGGGGCCGCTTCTCCCTTTCCGCCTCGCGGCACCGGCGCAGGAACAGGTAACAGAGGGTCGAGGAGCGCTGCCGCAAGAAAACCTCTTCGTTGGCGGAGTCGAAGCACTCCACCAAGCCCTCGCTGAGGAGTTGCCGCACCGACCCGAGCAGGTCCTTGTCCGGATGACGGGCGATGCGCTCGAAGAGGTCATAGCAGAAGCTCTGCAGGAAGAGCGGATGCCGGCCGACTCGCGCCTCGACCGAGCGCCGAATGTCCTCGCGCTGGCCGCCCAGCGGGCGCCACAGGTCCAGCGGCACCAGCACCAGGTCCGCGGCTTCGTTGCGCGAAAAGGGGCCGAGCCGCAGGGTCGTGGCGAAGTTGATCAGCGGTCCCGTGAACTCCTTCTGTTGCAGGAAGAGGTAGTCCTGGAAAGAAGAAATGACGAAGCGCAGCAGGCCTTGATGATAAAATTGGCGGAGGATGCCGAGGAACTTCCAGTCGTCGGCGGTATGCTTCTGGATCACGTTGCCCATCTCGTCGAGAAAGAGAACGGGCTTGGTGGAAGCCGTAAGGCGCTTCAGCACCGCGGTCCACATCGCCTCGCTCAAAGCCTCGTTGCGCCGGATCGCGTTGGATACGTCGCGAGCGCTGAGATGCCTGAGGAGCTTCTTGAGGACGTCCGCGGCGCTCGTGCATTCCTCGACGCTCAGGTAGTAGGCGTCTTCCCCGCGCCTGCGCAGGCGGTCGTGCGCCTCGATCATGAGGGATGTCTTGCCGATCCGCCGGCCGCCCACGATCACGAAACTGTTGGTCGTATCCATCAGCAGCTCGAGCTCGCGCTGGCGTCCATAAAAGCGCCAGCCGAGGGCCGGCGACCCTTTCTGGTACGGATTGATCCGGAACACCGAAAGCTTGTTGCCGTCCATCTGGCGCTGAATTGCCCGGCGCAGGGGCGTCATTGAAGCACGCGGAGCATTCAACAGGTCGGAGTGGTCGATGAAGAATACCGATCGATTCGCGAAGGAGATGTTGTCATGGAGGTGGACCTGGGGCGCGTCGGAGACCAGCACCAGGAAGGTCTCGGGCTTCATCTTGTGGACCAGCGCGTGCGCGTCCTGCTCGACGGCTCGTTGATCCGTCGCCTTCGAGGAGTCACGCAGGATGGCGAAGCCCCAGCTGGGCGGGAAGCCCCTGTACTTCTGGCCCGGCAGCTCGACGTCAAAGTATTCGAAGTGGCCCACGTCTCGCGCTGCGACCGAGGCTGCCTGGAAGTCGTCGACACCCAGGACGCGGCGGAGCAGTTGGTGTACCCTGGTCACAATTCCTCCTCCTTGGCGCGGGGCCAGCTTCGTTGATCGTCATAGGCGATCAGCGCGCAATAGTGATAGAGGATACCCAGCAACCTGCTGGTCTCGATCCCTCCGAAAGTAGGGTGTTCCCTGAGCACGTCCTCGGGGTACCTGGGCTCCGTCGCGATCTGCGCCTCCAGCTGGGCAAGGGCTTCACTCTCGCGGACGCCGGCCATTTGCACGTAGCCGAGACGCCGGCCCTTGGTCAAGCAGCGTTGCAGCTGGCCGTCCAGGCTCTTGACCTTCTTCTCCTTGATCACGAACAGCGAATCGTAGGGCAGGGTGTGGAGCGCTCGCCGCTCCTGTTCGCGCCAGGCGAGCAGGGACGGGAAGCACAGCTCTCCCTTCGCGATCACCTCGTGGCCGTCATTGAGAATGAGGGTCGGTTTCCTGGTCACGAGGTCAGCATGAATCTTGGCGATGGTGTCATGGCCAAAGAGCGAATTGTCGCCCACGGCGACGTGGATCGTGCCCATCGCCTTCTCGTCGAAGAGGCCATTTCCCGTCAACTCGGTGATGGCCGGATTCAGCCCGATCCCCATCTCGGCGAAGGTGTTCCAATTGGAGTCCTCGCGGGTGGCCTTGGCTCTCTCCTCTTGCAGCAGGCGGTGGGCCGGCGATCCGGGGTCCCCGTCCCAGGCCTTGATCTTTCCTTCTTCGAACCTGATCACGATCTCCTCGCCCGGGGTCAGGACCCTTCCCGGGATGCTGCCATTGATGCAGACCTCGCCGTGGACCGAGGATTCGTGCGGACAGCAGAAGGTCTCGCCCGGCGGCACATTTCCCCAGCTGCCCGGGGCCAGGACTCCCGGGCTCATGAGCGGCTCGTTCTCCCAGCCGCCGAGCGAGAGATGCAAGGAGTATGCTTTGCCGGCGGAGTCATAGGTGACGAGCTCGGCGGTCGTCGCTTCGCCGAGCGCCCAGGCGAACAGTTCACAATGTTCCATGATCGTTGGAAAGGGCGAGCAGGCAATGGCCCGCAGAATGGTGGCCGAGAAGCCCGGGATATGCGCGAAGCGGCATCGCGGTGGGCGATCCTGCCGGATGAGCGCCTTGCGAAAGGGATTCGTGTCGAGGCCTCCGTTCAGGCAGGTGATGAGGGCGGTCGAGGACCCAATCGCCGCCTCGAGGGTTGCCGGAAGGGTTACCGGCTCCTGCTCCTTGGCGGCCCACCCGGCGAGGGCCAGCTGGTGGCTCTCGGGGATTCTCACCAGCAGGGTCGAGAAACGCCGGTCGTCGACCAGGCGCAGGAAGGTCTCGAGGTACCGGTCGAGGCTCTCGTCGGCGATCACCAGCAGCTCGTCTTCCGTGGTCAGCTTGAGACAGGAGGTGAGCAGCGCAGAGAAACCCTCGTAGATGGCTTCCTCGGTAAGGTGTTGGGTCGCATCGAAGCTCTGCACGAAGTCGGTGTAGGCATGCTTGCGGATCAGCGGCAGGTGGCGGCCGTCGCTCATCAGCAGATCGAGACGCGCAACGTGTACCTGGGGCTGCGTCTCTGGCAGGTAGATGCGATCGATGTGCACCACCGCATCGGGATGGGCGAAGGCTTCCGGCCCGATCCGGCCGCCAAGGTGATCGCTGCGGCCGAACGCGATGTGCAGGCCGAGTTTCTCGTCGAGCAGGCGATTGCCGGTCGGCCGCATGCCGAGATGGCCGAGGATGCCGAGGCCGAGCTCGGCGATGTTGCCGTAGGCCGGTTCATCCTTCAAAGCACCTGCCTCGGCGACGGCTGCAGGGCCGGCCGGATCCTTGGTGTCAATTGCCACGGCCCGGTTCTGGCGGATGCGATAGACCAGGACCTCGTCGCCGAACTGCACCGGCAGGAGTCCGCGGGAGCGGCTCGGATCGGCGCCTCTCTCGCCCTCGTACGGCACGATATATGCCTCTCCGGAAGGCAGGTTGCCGACTGCTCCCGGCTCGTGCATCACTCCGGAGGAGGCATGAGCCCTGCGGTGGCGAAGGTCGAGGGTCAGCTCCAGCCGCTCGCCGTCGGCAGTCTCGAACTCGAGGCGGGCCTCTTCGGCGGCATCAAGGATCTGGCTCATTTGGCGCGCCAGCCGATCCACCTCTGCGAGGTCGAGACGGAGGGCGGGAAACATCGCGGTACTGAATGTCGGCATGCTCGCGGCGCGGAAACGCGCACTGCGGGCGGCGACTCTGAGCGGCGCGGACGCGGAGAGCTCGGTGAGGGCGATGATGATGCTGTGGCGCTTGAAAATCGCGGCGAAGTCCTCTTCCGGCCTGCCCTCCAGCTCCGCAGCCGACTCCGGAATCCAGCCCTCGGTGGCAGGCGAGGCGCTGCGCGGCAAGTCCGCGTTGTCGTGACTCACGCAGCGATAGAAGTAGAGGTGGATGTCGAGGTGCAGCCCCGAGGATCGCAGGAGATCTGCCCAAGAGGACGCCACCCGCCGCCGGCTCTGCCATTCGGGAGTGTCCTGACCGGGCCTGGCCGGGAGATCGACCAACAGCGCGAGGGCACGGTCGCTGGGCTTGGGAGCGAAAACCCTGACGATCAGCTGGGCGAGATCCGCCGCCGAGAGCGACTCCGACATTGTCCCTCCTGCGGACCCTGTTCCGACCAGGGCAGCTGCGTCGCCGATGGATTTCACCTCGGAATGTTACAAGCACAAAAGCAGTGGCGCAATGGCTTATAGTGCCGTTCGCTTATGTGCATGGCTCTGTGCAAGGCCGGAGAGGCCGCGCTGGCGGCCCTGGGGCATGAATCGCTCCCGGGTCTTGCCGGCGACCGCCGGCCCAGGCGCGTCAGGGGCGAAGCAGCAGGCTGTGGCGGGGATCCCAGCAGAGCAGCGCGAGGCTGCCGGGCTCGCGCACCGGCTCGGGCAGGCCGGCCGCGGGCACATCCGCGGCGTTCGATTGATGGACGACGCGGCGTTCGCCGGACGGTTCGCGGACCAGCCAGACGGTGCGGGCACCCTGGTAGATGCGCTCCTCGATGGTCACCGGGAGGGCGGCCATCAAGGGCTCGCCGGCCGGTGGCGGTATGGATGGCGTGGGCGCCGTCGGGGCGCGCAGCAAGAGCTTCTCGGGCCGCACCGCCAGCCGGCACGCGCCGGGCTGCGCGGGCGCCGCCGGCGCCGGCACCGACAGCTCGAGCCAGGACGCCAGCCGCACCCGCAGGCACCCCTCGCCGGCCGCGCCGAGCACCTCGGCTTGCCACAGGTTGGCGGCGCCGGTGAAGGTGGCCACGAAGGCGGTCTCGGGGCGCTCGAAAATGGCGAGCGGCGTGCCGATCTGCTCGACCCTGCCCTGGCTCATGACCGCCACCCGGTCGCTAAGCGCCAGGGCCTCCTGCTGGTCGTGGGTGACGAGGACGAAGGTGATGCCGACGGTGCGCT
>DATKFK010000432.1:0-4075 GCA_035544375.1 Thermoanaerobaculia bacterium | reverse complement strand
CTGACCGCCGCCGATCGGGCCCGGAGCGCCGGGGCGCGGCGGCCCCGCCACCGCCGAAGGGGCCGTGAAGCCGCCCGGCCGGCGGCCGGCATCGCGCCCCGCCTCGTTGAGCGAGGCGTCCTCCAGGGTGAGGAAGGAGTCCGACAGCTCGAGCAGGTTGATGAACTTGCGCAGGTCGGCGTAGGTGCCCTCGACCGAGAAGACGAACGAGCGCTTGATCAGGCCGTACTGCTGGATCTGCTCTTCCGGGTAGGAGATCGCGCGCGGCACCAGCCCGGCGCGCTTGGCGAGGTCCTTGACCTCCGCGGTCACGCCGGTCAGCCGCCGCCGGCGGGTGGAGAAATGCTCGTCGTAGAGCTGGACGATGCGTTCGCGGTTGACGCGCGCCTGGCGCATCAGCTCCGTCGCGTGCAGCCGCGCCGCGTGGGCGTCGGCAAGCTCCCGCCGCTGGTCGCGCAGGTCGAGCTCCAGCGTCTTGACGCGGTTGGAGTAGGCGACCTCGTAGACCAGCAGGCCGATGGTGCCCACGGTCACGAAGGCCAGCGGGGCGATCCACACCCACAGGCGCTGCCGCCAGATGTCGCCCCTGGCGCCGATCATCGCCCGCCTCCGCCCTCTCCCGGGGCTTCCAAGGGCGCGGCGCTTCCCCGGCTCCCGGGGTTGATCGGGCCGCCCGGCCTCCCCGGCGGCACGGACCCCGGCGGTATCGGGCCCCCGGGCGCCGACTGCAGGGGGGGTGCCGGCGGGACCCGTGAGCCAGGCCGCCGCGGCGGCGGTGCAACTCGGATCAGCCCGGCGCCGGCCGGCTCTCTGATCAGCCCGGAGCCGGCCGACCAGGCGGCGGCCGGAGGCGGCGCTGCCGGGGACCCGGCGGCCGCGGGATTGCCCGCACCACCTGCGCTGCCCGCGGCGGATGCCCCGGCGCCGGCGGTGCCGGGGGCGGGGGCAGGGGCGGGGGCCGCCGTGCCGGCAGCGCCCGCCGAGTGCCGGGACCGCCGCGCCGTCCGGGCAGCGGGCGGCCTGAAGGCCGCGGCGGCCGGCGTGTTGGGTTGGTACTGCACGGTGACGTCGAATCTCAGCCCGCCGCTGTCCAGGCGCTCCTCCCGCTCCAGGTTCGGCTCGGAGAACGCGGGGTGCGCGAACAAGTTGTCTACGAAGCGGAGCACCGCTTCGTCGTCCTTGGCCTCGCAGTACAGGCTCAGGGTGACCGGCAGCGGCTTCAGCTCGCGGGCCGAGGGACGCGGCCCGAGACCGATGTCGCGCTCCACCACGTTCGCCGGTTTGAGCCGCAGCAGCCGCACCTCGTCGGGAAGCACCTCGGCCATGCGGTCGAAGAGCAGGCTCCACGAGAAGGTGCGCTCGTCGATCTTGCGGTTCAGGAAGGTCACCTCGCGGTTCTGCTGCTCGAGCCCCAGCTTGCCGAGGTTCGCCTTCAGCTCGGCGCCGTCACGCTGCTCCCGCGCGATCTCGCCCTCGAGGGTTCCGAGCTTCGTGCGGGTGGTCTGCGAGCTGGTGAGATAGCCCATGAACAGCGTCACGTCGGCGGCCAGCAGGAGCGCGCCCAGCACCCAGAGGATGGTCGCCAGCCGGCCGACCGGCCGGCCGTTGACGAACGGCCGCCGCGCCAGGTTGAGCGACTCCCTCTCGGCCTCGAACCACGGCAAAGGCGGCGCGCCGCCTGCCGCCCCCCCGGCGCCCGGCGCTCCCGGAGGCGTTGCCTGGGGCGACGCCGTCCCCGGCTCGATCGCCTTTTTCCCAAACGCCCCCGGCCCAAGCCCCCCCGAAGGCCCCGGCGCCTCCGGCGCCCGCGGCAGGCCTGGCCGGACCGGCAGGCCGCCGTCCAGGCCCAGGCCCGTCCGGGTGTCGCCCGGCAGGGTGGCGGTGGCCTGCTGCCGCCGCGGTCCATCGAACGGCGGCAGCGTCATGCGATCATCCGCCGCGCCGCCCCGATCATCGGCGCCACCTCCCGCCACGGCGGCACCGGGGTGTAGCCGTCCTCGCTGCGCAGCGGCGGCAGCACCGCGCCGTCGACCGCCGCCGCGCGCCGGCCGAGGCCCTGCTGCAGGCGGTCCAGCCAGATCGGCTCGAGGGGCGGCGGCGCCAGCAGCAACACGCTTTCCAGGGCCGCGCCCGGGAAGTGCTCGTCGAGGAAGTTGCGGGTCAGCCGCAGGTCGCGCACCACCGACCCTCCCGGGGAGGTGTCGCCGGCAACGGCGGTCGCCTTGTAGCGGTGCAGCACCGGCTCGCCGCGGCGCGCGAAGATCAGGGCATAGCCGTCCTCTTCGACCAGCGCCAGCGCCATGAACGCGGCGCGGCCGCGCGCCTGTGACGCCACCGTGCCGGAGCCCGGAGGATCCTTCGCGCCCGCCGGCACCAGGGCGTCGAGCAGCGACAGGCTGACGTTCGAGATCTGTCCCAGGCGGACCCCCCGGGCGGCGAAGGCGTCCTCGATCTGCGCCAGCAGCTGCTCGATGGCGAACCCCATCAGCAACCGCCGCGGCTCCTCCTGGCCGGGCAGCGGCGACACCAGGGTGGCGCCGATGCGCAGCTCGTCGACCCGGAACGGCACCAGGCGCCGCAGCTTCCAGCGCAGCACCTCGTCGAGCGCGGCGCCGCCGCGCGGCAGGTCGCCGCTCTCGGCGTAGGTGACCCGCAGCCAGCTGTCGGGGATGACCAGCGAGGCCTCGCGGACGCCGCCGGGGAGGTCTTCGAGGATCGCCCCGAGCAGCTCGCGAAAGGCCCCGGGATCGCGCAGCGGCCCGCCGAGCATGCCGTTCTGGAAGGAGTCGGGCGGCAGGGCCAGCTGCCGGAAGGCGCGCAGCCGCAGCCCCTGCCGGTCGGCGGCCAGCTGGGCGTAGCGCAGCCGCGTCTCGTCGAGCGCGAAGACGTGCGGCGGCGACGGCAGCGGCGCGAAGCCCAGCAGGCGCTTACTCCACGAAGGTAACTTTATTGATCTCACGTAACGTGGTCACTCCTCGCAGCACCTGTTCGAGCGCCGATTCGCGCAGGAATGTCATGCCCTCTTCCTTGGCGGCGCGCCGGATCTCCGACGCCGGCCGCTTGTCCAGGATGAGCTCCCGGATGTGGTCCGAGAGGTCCATCAGCTCGGACACCGCCAGGCGGCCGAGAAAGCCGGTGCCGCTGCACTCGATGCAGCCCGAGCCCTCGAAGAAGACGAAATCGGCGTAGATCCCGGGATCGAGCCCGCTCTCCTCGAGCAGCTGCCGGGAGGCCTGCACCTGGTGGCGGCAGTGCGGGCAGATCTTGCGCACCAGCCGCTGCGCCAGCACGCAGTTGAGCGCCGAGACGAAGTTGTAGAGGTCGACGTTCATGTTGAGGAAGCGGCCGAGCACGTCCACGACGTTGTTGGCGTGCACGGTGGTGAACACCAGGTGGCCGGTGAGCGCCGACTGGATGGCGATCTGCGCCGTCTCCTCGTCGCGGATCTCGCCCACCATGACCTTGTCGGGGTCGTGGCGCAGGATGGAGCGCAGGCCGCGCGCGAAGGTCAGCCCCTTCTTCTCGTTGACCGGGATCTGGGTGATGCCGCGCAGCTGGTACTCCACCGGGTCTTCGATGGTGATGATCTTGTCCTCGGAGGACACGATCTCGGACAGGCAGGCATACAGCGTCGTCGTCTTGCCGGAGCCGGTGGGGCCGGTGACCAGGACCATGCCGTAGGGTTCGCGGATGAACTTGCGCAGCTTGCGCAGGGTCTCGTCGTCGAAGCCCAGGATGTCCAGCCGCAGGTTGCTGAACTCCTTGTTCATCGATTCCTTGTCGAGGATGCGGATGACGCAGTCCTCGCCGTGGACCGACGGCATGATGGAGACGCGGAAGTCGATGGTGCGGCCCCGCAGCCGCAGCTTGAAGCGGCCGTCCTGCGGCGTGCGCTTCTCGGAGATGTCGAGCTCCGACATGACCTTGATGCGGCTGATGATGGTCTGGTGGTGGCGCTTGTCGATCGGCTCCATCGCCTGGTATAGCACGCCGTCGATGCGGTACTTGATGATCACTTCGGTATCGCGGGTTTCGATGTGGATGTCGCTCGCGCGCCGCTGGATGGCCGTGTAGA
>DATKFK010000431.1:0-5217 GCA_035544375.1 Thermoanaerobaculia bacterium | reverse complement strand
CTGCTCGCCGTCGTCGGCACGCTGCTGCGCCACGAGGTGGTGGAGTACCAGTGGATCCTGGTGGCGCTGTTCGTCGGCTCGGCGATCGGCGTGCCGCTGGCCTACCTGATGCCGATGACCGCCGTGCCGCAGCGGACCGCGCTGTCGCATGCCTGCGGCGCCCTGGCCGCCGCCCTGGTCGGCGCCGCCGAGTACTACCGCGAGGCGCCGCACGGCTTCCCCATGGTCGCCCTGGCGCTCGAGGTGCTGCTCGGCTCGCTCACCTTCACCGGCAGCCTGATGGCGGCCGGCAAGCTGCAGGAGATCCTGCCGCAGCGGCCGATCACGTTCCGCAACCAGAACGTGGTGAACCTGTCGCTGCTAGGGGTGGCGATCGTCTGCGGCGTGGTGCTGGTGCTGCATCCCGAGACCACCTGGCTGTTCCCGGTCTTCATCGCCCTGGCGCTGGTCTTCGGCGTGATGCTGATCGTGCCGATCGGCGGCGCCGACATGCCGACGGTCATCTCGCTGCTCAACTCCTACGCCGGCATGTCGGCGGTCGCCATGGGCTTCGTGCTCAACAACAAGCTGCTGATGATCGCCGGCGCGCTCGACGGCTCGTCGGGCTTCATCCTGTCGATCATCATGTGCAAGGCGATGAACCGCTCGTTCACCAACGTGCTGTTCGGCGCCTTCGGCCAGGTGCAGCCGGCCGCTGCCGCGGCGGCCGAGCAGCGCACCGCGCGCAGCGCCACGCCCGAGGAGGCCGCCGCCATCCTCGATGCGGCACGCCTGGTCTTCGTGGTGCCCGGTTACGGCATGGCGGTGGCGCAGGCGCAGCACAAGGTGCGCGAGCTCTATGACGCCCTCACCCGCCGTGGCGTCGACGTCCGCTTCGCCATCCACCCGGTGGCCGGCCGCATGCCCGGGCACATGAACGTGTTGCTCGCCGAGGCCGACGTGCCCTACGACAAGCTGCTCGAGATGGAAGACGCCAACTCGGAGATGGCGCAGGCCGACGTGGCGCTGGTCATCGGCGCCAACGACGTCACCAACCCCGCCGCCCGCCACGACAAGAGCAGCCCGATCTACGGCATGCCGATCATCGAGGTCGACAGGGCGCGCACCGTCATGGTGATCAAGCGCAGCTTGAGCCCGGGCTTCGCCGGCATCGACAACGAGCTCTACTACATGGACAAGACCATGATGCTGTTCGGCGACGCCAAGGCTTTCGTCTCGGCCATGATCAAGGAGCTTCCGGCCGCCGCCGCGGCCTGAACGCCGACCGCGGGGCCGCCGCGGTGGGGTGACTGCGATGCGGAAGAGCCACTCGATCCTTGCGGCACTGGCTCTGTCGCTGCCGCTGCTGGCCGGGGCCACCATCGCGGCCGGCTCGGGCCCCACGACCGATCGCTCCGGCAAGGCGGCCGCCGGCGCCGCCCCTGCCCTCCGCCCCTTCTCGGTCCCCGATAGCATCGAGCTATCTTCGATCGTCGACCCCGCCTCGGCCGACGAGCTGCCGCGGCGCATCGCTCCCCTCTTCTCGCCGGACCGGCGCACCTTCCTGCTGATCACCGAACGCGGCAAGGTCGCGACCGACCAGACCGAATCGACGATCTGGCTCTTCGATCGCCAGGCCGTCACGGCCTACGTCCGGCACCGCTCCGCCGCCAGGCCGGCGCCACGGCCGCTGGCGACGCTCGCCGCAACCTCCAACATGCCGGTCATCTCCGCCGTTCGCTGGCTGGGAGACTCGGCCAGGATCAGTCTCCTGGGCAAGGACGGCAGCCCCTACCAGCGGCTGTACATCGCCGACGTGCGGACCGGCCAGGTGACGGCCGTCACCCCGGCCGGCGCCTTCGTCTCGGCCTACGAGATCAGCGGCGACACCATTGCCTACACGACCGTGATCGTCCCGCCGCGGGCGGCGCCCGGGGACGAGATGGTGGCCGTCGCCGGCAGGAGCCTGTGGTCCCTGCTGTACCCGGAGCCCCTGGACCTCGCCGACGTCGAAGTGGACTCGATCGGCAGCTATGCCGTGGCCCTGCACGTGCAGCAGGGCGGCAAGGAGCTGCCGCTGGCGTTGAGCTTACGGGGCAAGCCGCTGAAGCTGTTCCCTTCGGCCTGGTCGCTCGCGCCGCCTCTGGCCGTGGCGCCTGACGGCACCTCCCTGATCACCCTGGCGCCGGTGCCCGAGATACCGGCCGGCTGGGACGCCTACCCGCCGCAGCCGACCATCGGCAGCCCCCGCCTCGTGCCCGGCGACCCGCTCGCCGTGGCGGAGGAGAACTTCTACAAGCCGCTGTGGTTCGTGCGCATCGATCTGCGCACCGGCGAAGCGTCGCCGCTGCTCGATGCTCCGGCCGCCCGCAGCCTCGGTTACCTGGCGCCGACCAGGGCGATCTGGCTGGCAGACAGCCGGCGCGCCCTGCTGTGCAACACCTTCCTGCCGCTCGCCGGCGGCCCGCTTGCGGGTGGTCGTGCGCCAGCCGGGAAGTCAGGAGAGCCGAGGGCCGCCGCCGGCCCGGTGATCGCCCTGGTGGACGTGAAAACCGGCGAGGTGCAGGCAAGCCAGGCCCTGACGCTGCCGACGCTCCATGACGCCAAGCGGATCTACATCGGCGACGTCGCCTGGGACGACGCGGACCAGGAGATGACGCTCAGCTACACCGTGCCGCCGCCGGCGGAGCCTTCGGCAGCGCCGCCTGCCGAGATCTTCAGCCTGCGCGGCAGCAGGTGGATCAGGCTTGGTCCGCGGGGCAAGGCGCCGGCCGGCGCCGCCGGCAAGCATGCGGGCGGTGACGCCGTCGAGCTGTCGATCGACGAGAGCTACGACCGACCTCCCACCCTCGCCGGGCGCCGGCGCGGCGCCGGCGGCGCGGGCGCGGCGGCCACCCCCGCGATCGTCGTCTGGGACCCGAACCCCCAGCTCGCCAGCTTGGCACTCGGCAAGGTGTCGGTCTTTCACTGGCAGGACAAGGAGGGCGCCCCCTGGGCCGGCCTCCTGGCGCTGCCTCCCGACCATGACCCCGGGCGGCGGTATCCGCTGGTGATCCAGACCCACGGTTATCGCCTGGACCGGTTCTTCGCCGAAGGCACGTTCTCGACCGGCAGCGGCGGCAGGGCGCTGGCGGCCCGGGGAATCGTCGTGCTGCAGATGGACATGCCCTCGACGTACCTCTACACGGCCGCGGATGCGCCGTTCCAGCTGCGCGGCTTCCAGGCGGCGGTGGCACGCCTGGCGGCCGATGGGCTGATCGACCCCCGCCGGGTCGGAGTCATCGGTTTCAGCTACACCTGCTACCACACCCTCTACGCGCTGACCAACGACCCGCGGCTGTTCGCCGCCGCGGCGATCACCGACGGCTTCAACATGGGCTACTTCCAGTACGTGATAGACGACGGCCCCTCCCAGGACATCATGGAGGAGGTCAACGGCGGCAAGCCGTGGGGTGCGGGCCTGGCCAGCTGGATCGCCCGCTCGCCGGAGCTCAACCTCGAGAAGGTCACGTCGCCGCTGCTCGTCTCGGCCCTCGGCAGAGGCTCGCTGCTGAGCATGTGGGAGCCCTATGCCGGCCTGTACCGGATGGGCAAGCCGGTCGACATGCTGTGGATGCGGCGTGAGAACGTTACGCACGTCCTCTTGCGACCCATGCACCGCCGCCTCTCCCAGCAAGCCGCGGTGGACTGGTTCGACTTCTGGCTCAACGGACACGAGAACCCGGACCCGGCCGACCCGGCGAAGGCCGAGCAGTACGCCCGGTGGCGCGAGCTGCGCAAGGCGCAGCAGGGCGCGGCGGCCGGCGCGGCCGGCGAGCATCGGCGCCCGCCGGCCGGCAGCCTGATTGAGGACTCGCCGTCGCCCCGCTCGGATGCCTGCGAGCGGGACCCTGGCCTACTTGCTCATCGCCTTGCCGGAGGCCGGCGCGCCCGCCTGGTCCTTCGAGCTGATGTCGACGGTGATCAGGAAGCCGTTGGTGCCCTTGTACTCGAACGCCTTGGGGCCCACCCGGTAGGCTTCCACCTCGTTCGGCATCATGATGAAGCCGTCGTTGTGCGAGGCTCCCCAGTAGGTGAGGTTCTTGAGCACCACCGGGCCCGGACCGTTCGCCGAGGTGGTGCGCACCAGCCTCACCTCGGCCGTCTTGCCGCCGTCCATGGTGGCGTGGGCGGTCTTGTCGTTGTACTCCCAGGTGTCGATGACGGCTTCCGCGGTGCGGTTGGAGTTCCAGGTGACCGGGAAGAGGTGACCGACGATGTCCTGGATGCCGGCGCGCTGGGCGGGAGTCAGGGACTTGTCGAAGTAGAGCACGTTCCAATCCATGTGACCCTTCGAGAAGTCTCCGCCCAGGTCGTTGACCAGCCAGAACTTGGCTCCGGCCAGCGAGGTCGTGCCGTAGTGGCCCTGGTTGATCCGGTAGGCAAGGTTGGCGCGGCAGTAGTGGGTCTCCTGGCTGCCGTGATCGTGATGGCCTGCCGGCTTGGCGTTGAAGTAGCACTGGCAGAACATCGGGCAACTGCACGCCTCGATGGCCGTGCCGTTCATCTGCCAGTCGGCGGCAGGCTTGGCCGCGGCAGCTGCCGCCGGTGCGGCGGCGGCCCCGCCACTGAAGGCCACGACCGCCGCGATGGCGATCAGGGCGGCCACGGTTGCCACTCCTCCCATCAGCACCTTCTGACGCATCGGATGGGACATTGTTGATACCCCCCTTTCCGCGGGGCGACGCCCGCGAGACGACGGAGAGCTGCTGATCCGTTGTGAATATCTTATCGCGGGTCGAGAAAAACATAGATGGCCGGCTATATATGGCTGCCCAGCATCCCTTGCAAAAACGAAAATGGAGGCTGCGCCAGTAAACCACAGCACTCCTGGCCATGCTGATTGAACATATCGAATCAAAGGGTTGACAGGGGGGAGACCGTCGCTAGAATACAGCCCGCTACATCGCCGGTCTGCCCTGAAACGTTTGGCATTGCCGGAGCCGTGGGCTCCGCCGTGAAGCGAAGCTGCCTCTATGCCACGACAGCGACACACGGTCATCTTCGTCCCCCACGCCCACACCAGGCTGCGTAAATGGCAGGTCAGCAACGCTCAGATCGCTCTTGCCGGCGCCTTCCTCCTGCTGTTCTCGCTGGCGGCCTCCTGGCTCGCCTGGTCTCATTTCAATACGTCCGTCAGCCCGGCCGAGATGACTCGCCTGCGGCGTGAGAACTCCCGCCTCCGCCAGGTGAACCAGA
>DATKFK010000430.1:0-6364 GCA_035544375.1 Thermoanaerobaculia bacterium | reverse complement strand
CACCGCCGGCCCCGACGGCTCTTTCCAGCTCGGCGGCCTGACCCCGGGAGAGTACCGGATCACGGTCTCGGCGAGCGGCTTCGAGCCGCACTCGGAGACGGTGACCGTGCTCGTCGGCCAGAACCTGAGCGTCGTCTTCGTGATGACGGCGACGCAGGTGCTCAACGAATCGATCACCGTCTCGGGCCAGACGCTCATCGAGATGAAGAGCCCGGAGGCGGCGACCAACGTCACCACGCAGCAGATCGAGAACCTGCCGCAGGACGACCGCAACTTCCTCAACTTCGCGGCGCTCGCGCCCGGCATCCGGCTGTCGAAAGACCCGCTCAACAAGACGATCGCCGCCGACGCCCAGCCCGCCGAGCAGACCAACGTCTACATCGACGGCGTCAGCCAGAAGAACGACGTGCTGCTGGGCGGCCTGGTCGGCCAGAACTCGAGCCGCGGCAACCCGTTCCCGCAGAACGCCGTGCAGGAGTTCCGGGTGATCACCCAGAACTACAGCGCGCAGTACGAGAAGGCGTCGAGCGCGATCATCTCGGCGGTCACCAAGTCGGGCGGCAACGCCTTCCACGGGCAGGTGTTCGAGTTCTACCAGCCGGAAGCGTGGGTCGAGCCGCTGCCGCAGGGCTTCCAGTACTCGACGCTGGCCACCAACCAGACCTACTACCGCAGCCAGCCCGGCATCTCGATCGGCGGGCCGATCGTCCAGGACCGCCTGCACTTCTTCTTCTCGTACGAGGGCGTGGACGAGCACTCCACCCTGCCGGTGACGCTCGGCAACTCGGCCTTCGCCAGCCAGTTCGGCGCGTTCACCGGCAATTTCCCCGCCCCCTTCAAGTCGAACCTGGGGTTCGGCAAGCTCAGCTGGCAGCCGGCGGACAACCAGCTGGTCGACCTCACCGGGACCTATCGCAAAGAGCACGAGACGCGCGACTTCGGCAACCAGACGTCGTTCCAGTCGGCCACCGACCTCAAGAACTGGGTGTACGGCTCGGCGTTGCGCCACCAGTGGAACAACAGCACCGCCCTCAACCAGGCGACCCTCAGCTGGCAGGACTATGCCTGGAACCCGACGCCAACCAATCCCGATCTCGTCGGGGAGAACTTCGAAGGCGTCATCCGCCTCGGCGGCAACAGCACGACGCAGAAGTTCGACCAGCGACGGATCGAGCTGCGCGACGACTACAGCGTCATCGGCCCCAAGTGGAAGGGCGACCAGAGCATCCAGGTCGGCGTCAACCTCGACTTCCTGCGTTACTTCGTCAACAAGAGCCAGGACGGCAATCCCGAGTTCGACTTCCGCAACGATCCGGCCAACGACCTGTCGTTCGCCCAGCCCTACCAGGCGGTCTTCGGCTTCGGCAACCCGATCCTCACCCTCAACAACCAGGAGTACGGCGTCTACGGCCAGGACAACTGGGCGGTCACCTCGAACCTGACGATCAACATCGGCCTGCGCTGGGACTACGAGGCGCACGGGGTCGACACGGGTTACGTGACCCCGCCGAACATCGTGTCCGCGCTCAACGGGCTCGTCCCCTCGAGCTACTTCTCGAACGGTCACAATCGCTCCCAGTTCCTCGACGGCTTCCAGCCGCGCCTGGGGTTCTCGTACGACGTGGCGGGCGACAGCAAGACGGTGATCTTCGGCGGCGCCGGCCGTTACTACGACCGCAACTTCCTGAACGGCACCTTGGACGAGCGCTACCGCCTGCAATTCCCGGTCTACAACATCCAGTTCTCGCCCGACGGCCGGGAGCGCAACGGCGCGCCGACGATCGCCTGGAACCCGAGCTACCTGTCAGTCGCCGGTCTCGACGCGCTGATTGCGTCGGGGCAGACCAGCCCGCAGATCTTCCTGCTCGACAACAACCTCAAGCCGCCTTACTCGAACCAGTGGAACATCGGCGTCCGGCAGGCCCTCGGCAGCTGGATCGGGTCGGTCAGCTACAACGGCGTGCGCGGCTATCGCGGCCTCACCTTCATCTCGGCGAGCCCGCCGCCGTGCTGCCCGTCGATCATTCCCGGCTTCGGCAGCGTGATCCTCTCCGATCCGGAGGGCAAGCGGTACTGGTACGACGGCGGCTACCTGGCCCTGGACCGGCCGTACCGTGACTGGTGGGGAGTGCACATCGCGGTGACCGTCGGCAAAGCCACGCAGACCGGCAACGACATGTTCAGCCTCGACTATCCGACCGCCAACAGCTACCCGCGCCACGAGGTGCCCGGCACGGAGCGCGAGCGCATCGTCGGCGCCGGCATCTTCGGGCTGCCGTGGGACATGAAGTTCGCCACCAACGTCTCGCTGGGCACCGGCGCCGCGTTCGACGTCCTGGACTTCTCCCAAGGCTTCTCGCTGCAGGACCGCCTGATCACACATCCGTTCTCGCAATCGATCCGGCCGCCGAAGAGCGGTGGCTTCGCCGATCGCTCGATCGATTTCCGGCTCGAGAAGGATGTCCAGCTCGTGAGCAGCGTCTCGATCGGCCTCATCGGCGAGATGTTCAACGCCTTCAACTGGGCGAGCTACGGCTGCCTCAACAACTTCATCGGCCCCGGCGGCAACCCGAGCTTCGGCCAGCCCGGCTGCGTCATCAACCTCGGCCGCCGCGAGCAGCTCGGGGTCAAGGTGAACTTCTGAGCTGACCCGGACGTCCTGACGCCCCCAAGGAGCGCAGCGCTCGCGCTCCGACGTTCTTCTCGGCGCGGGGCGGGCCGTGGCGGCCCGCCCCCGCGCCCCCTCTCCGGATCTCAGGCAGGCCGCAGAGTGCACTCATTGCACTAGGATTGGCGCCATGTCACGAAGCTCGCAGAGGACGCTCGCCCTTGGCATCGCTTTCCCGCTCGCGGCGCTGCTCGCGGTTGCCTGGCGTCTCGCACCGGCGGCAGGGGCGCCGGCGCCGATGGGCGTTCCGGCCGCGGCAACACCACTGGCGTCGCCACCGCCCACCGCTCCGACTGCCCCGGGCATCGCGGCGGCGCGCCTCCTCCCGCGGGACGAGCGCTTCCTGGACCAGCTCGAGGAGCGGACGTTCCGGTGGTTCTGGGACCTCGCCAACCCGGCCAACGGCCTGGTGCCCGACCGCGCTCCCAGCCCTTCGTTTTCCAGCATCGCCGCCGTCGGGTTCGGCCTCACCGCCTATCCGGTCGGCGTCGAGCGCGGCTGGGTGAGCCGTGCCGCGGCGCGCGCCCGGGTGCTGGCGACGTTGCGCTTCTTCCTCGGCGCGCCGCAGGGTCCGGCGCCGACCGGCGTCACCGGTTACCACGGGTTCTACTATCACTTCCTCGACATGCAGACCGGGCACCGCTTCAAGGACGTGGAGCTGTCGCCGATCGACACCGCCCTGCTGATGGCGGGAGTGCTGTTCGACGAGTCCTACTTCGATGCCGCCGCCGGCACGGTCGGCGACCCGCGCGGCGACGAGGCAGCCATCCGCGCCGCCGCCGAGGAGCTCTATTCCCGCGTCGATTGGCGCTGGATGCAGCCCCACCCGCCGGACGTCGCCCTGGGCTGGACGCCCGAAAGCGGCTACATTCCGTATGCCTGGCGCGGCTACAACGAGGCGGTGATCCTGTACCTGGTGGCAATGGGCTCGCCAGCCCATGCGGTGGACGAGGAAGCTTGGCAGCGCTACACCAGCACCTATCTGTGGGGCGAGTACCTGGGGCAGGAATACCTGGCCTTCACCCCGCTCTTCGGCTACCAGTACCCGCATACCTGGGTGGATTTTCGCGGCATCCGCGACGCCTTCATGCGCGCCCACGCCAGCGACTACTTCGAGACCGCACGCCGCGCCACGCTGGCCCAGCGCGCGTATGCCATCGCCAATCCGCAGGGCTATCGCGGCTATGGCCCCGACGTCTGGGGCCTGACCGCCTGCGACGGTCCCGGCGACACGACGTTCGAGGTCGACGGCCGCACCCGGGCGTTCCACGGCTACTGGGCGCGCGGCGCCTCGCTCGCGGGGGTCCGCGACGACGGCACGCTCGCTCCCACCGCGGCGGCCAGCGCCATCGCCGTCGCGCCCGAGATCGCGGTGCCGGCGATCGAGGCGATGGCGCAGCTCCACGGCGGACGCCTGTACACGTCCCACGGCTTCGTCGACGCCTGGAATCCCACCTTCCGCAAGCCCGGCGCGCACCGGCGCGTCGAGCGGGGACGCGTCGATCCCGAGCTCGGCTGGTTCGACACGGACGCCCTCGGCATCGACCAGGGGCCGATCGTGGCGATGATCGAGAACTACCGGAGCGGCCTGATCTGGCGGGTCATGCGCCGCAACCCTCACCTGGTGCAGGGCCTGCGCCGGGCCGGCTTCGACGGCGGCTGGCTGGCCGCGGCGGAGACTCCGCCGCATTGAGGACGACGAGCAGGGAGTGTCGCGACTGGCGACAGGGGGAGCCGCGACCGCGCCGGCGGGTCCTGGTCCTGGCCGTCCTCTCGCTGGCGGCGGCGGGCTGTGGCTTCAGGGACATGCCGCATGGTCACCCTGACCGTGCGGCGGGCTTCAGGGACATGCCGCAGGGTCACCCTGACCGTGCGGCGGGCCTTGGCGACGTGACGCGCGGCCATCCTGGCGGTGCGGCGGCCGGCGCCGGCCGCGGACCGGCACGGGGCGACCGCGAGCATCTCGAGATGTGGGCCCTGGGGCGCGAGGGCGAGGTGGTGCAGGAGCTGCTGCCGGAGTTCGAGCGCCGCCATCCCGGCCTCGACATCGAGGTCCAGCAGATCCCCTTCATCGCCGCGCACGAAAAGCTGCTGACCGCGTTCGTCGGGCGCAGCACGCCGGACATGGCGCAGCTGGGCAGCACCTGGATTCCGGAGCTCGCGGCGATCGGGGCCCTCGCCGACCTGGACGGGCAGGTGGCGGCGAGCCGCGCGCTGGCGGCCGGCGATTACTTCGCCGGCAGCTGGGACGGCGGCGTCATCGACGGCAGGGTCTACGCCATCCCCTGGTACGTCGATACACGCCTACTGTTCTACCGCAGCGACCTGCTGCGGGCCGCCGGCTGCGAGATGCCGCCGCGCACCTGGAGCTCCTGGCGCCGCTGCATGGAGCAGGTCAAGGCCCGCGCCGGCCCCGGCAACTTCGCCATCCTGCTGCCGGTCAACGAGTATCCGCCGCCGCTGGCGCTGCTGCTCGAAGCGGGGTCGCCGCTGCTGCGCGACGGCGGGCGCTACGGCGCCTTTCGCGACCCGCGGAGCCGGCGGGCGATGGCCTTCTACGTCGATCTGTTCCGCGCCGGCCTGGCGCCGGCGGTCCCCGACTATCGCGTCGCGAATCTCTACCAGCTGTTCGCACAGGGTTGGTTTGCGATGTACGTCTCCGGGCCCTGGGACATCGGGGAGTTCCGGCGGCGCCTGCCGGCGGCGCTCGCCGGCAGCTGGGCGACCGCGCCGCTGCCCGCGCCGGACGAGGCGGGAGCCGGCGCCGGCAACTCGCTCGTCGGGGGGGCGAGCCTGGTGATCTTCCGCGGCTCGCGCCATGCCCGAGCGGCCTGGGAGCTGATCGAGTATCTATCGGAGCCGGCGCAGCAGGCGCGTTTCTACGCGCTGATGGGCGATCTGCCCGCGCGCCGCGCCGCCTGGCAGGACCCGGCCCTGGCCGGGGACCCGATGGTGCGGGCCTTCCGCGAGCAGCTGCAGCATGCGGTGGCCGCCCCCAAGGTGCCGGAATGGGAGCAGATCGCCAACCTGATCTGGGAGCGGGCGGAGGGGGCGATCGCCGGCCGGCAGGATCTCGACCGGGCACTCGCCGGCCTCGACGGCGACGCCGACCGCATCCTCGAGAAGCGGCGCTGGCTCCTGCGGCGGCAGCAGGGGCATGGGGCTGGACGATGAAGCTCCGGCGGCAGACCGGCGGCACGGCATCCGGAGCGCCAGGCGCCGGCGGTCCGCTGCCCTCCCGGCGAGGTGTTTCCGCGGAAGCGCGCGCGGCGCTGTGGCTGCTCGCGCCGGCGCTCCTGGTGATCGGCGTCTTCTTCCTGCTGCCGGTCGGCGCGGCGCTGCTGCTGTCGCTGACCGACTTCGACATCTACGCAGTCGCCGACCTCCACAACCTTCGCTTTATCGGGTTCGACAACTACCGCCGGCTGCTGGCGGACCCGCTGTTCTGGACGGCGCTGCGCAATACCTTCTACTTCGCTCTCGCCGGCGGTCCGCTGTCGGTCCTGGTTTCGCTCACCATGGCGCTGCTGGTCGACTCGCGCCTGGCCCGCTTTCAGGCGCTGTTGCGGACCGTGTTCTTCGCGCCGGTGGTGACGACTTTGGTGGCGGTGGCGGTGGTGTGGCGCTACCTCTACCATCCGCGCTTCGGCCTGCTCAATCTCGCCCTGGGCTGGGCCGGCCTGCCGGCGATCGATT
>DATKFK010000429.1:0-3184 GCA_035544375.1 Thermoanaerobaculia bacterium | reverse complement strand
ATCGGCGGGTCGGCCATGACCCGCCGACATGTCCCTGAGGCCAAGATCGGCGGGTCGGCTGTGACCCGCCGACATGTCCCTGAGGCCAGGATCGGCGGGTCGGCTGTGGCCCGCCGGCGTGCCTCTGCGGCCGGCACCGGCGAGCCGACCGCGGCCGGACCGGTCATCGCGTGGCAGCAGGTGAAGGTGGTGACCTCGGTCGGGCCGTAGCCGTTGATCAGGGTGAGGCGCGGATGGGCGGCAAGCGCCCGCCGCACCTGCGGCGGCGACAGCACGTCACCCCCGGCCAGCAGCTGACGCAGCGGCGCGAGCGCGCCGGGACGTTCCTCGACCAGCGCGTGAAACAGGCCGGCGGTCAGCCACAGAGTGGTCACGCCCCAGCGCGCCAGGGTGTCCCCCAGCTCTTCGAGGTCCGGCCGGCGCGGCGGGAACAGCGCCAGGCGCCCGCCGTTGAGCAGCGGCCCCCAGATCTCCAGCGTCGAGGCGTCGAAGGAGATCGGCGCCAGCTGCAGGAAGACCTCCCGCTCTCCGAGGTCGGCGAAGCCGCCGGCGCGGACCAGGCGCACGATGCCGCGGTGGGTCGCCCCCACGCCGCGCGGGCGCCCGGTCGAGCCCGAGGTGTACATGAGATAGGCCAGCGCGTCAGGCGGCAGCGGCGCGGGCCGCCAGCCCGGCGCGTCCGGCGCCTCGCGCCCCGCCGCCCATCCACCCGCCGCGCTCGCTGCATCCGCGTCGCCCGGAGCCTCCGCGAGCGCGGCAGCGAGGTCGAGGACGTCGAGCGGTCCGCCGCCGGCCGCCCGCGCGAGGAGGCCTGCCGGCAGCTCGGCGAGCAGCTCGCGGTCGCCGAGCAGGACGCGCGCCCCCGAGTCGGCGAGCATGAACGCGAGGCGCGCGGCCGGATAGGCGGGATCGAGCGGCACGTAGGCGCCGCCGGCGGCGAGGATGGCGAGCAGCGCGACGATCATCGCCGGCGAGCGCTGCGCGAGCAGGGCGACCCGCACCTCGGGGCCGATCCCGGCGGCGGCGAGCCGGCGCGCCAGGCGAGCCGCACGCCGGCCGAGCTCGCCGTAGGTCATCTGCCCATCCTCCCAGGCGAGCGCCACGGCCTCCGGACGGCACCGCGCCTGGGCGAAGAAGAGCGTCGCGACGGCCGCGTCCGCCGGTCCGGCCGCGGTGTCGTTCCACTCGGCGAGGAGCTGGTGCCGCTCCCCGGTGGGGAGCAAGGGCAGCGCCGAGAGCGGCAGCTCCGGGTTCGCGGTCGCGGCGGCGAGCAGCGTCTCGAGGTGGCCGAGCAGGCGCAGCGCCGTCGGCGGATCGTAGAGGTCGGCGCCGGCGGTGAGCTGGAATGCCAGGGAGCCCGCCGCCTCGAAGCAGTGGAGCTCGACGTCGAAGCGGGTGGCGGCCGGGAAATCCAGGTCCACGGGCGCCAGGGCGAGCCCCGGCAGGTCGACGGCGCCGAGCGGCGCGTTCTGCACCGCGAACATGACCTGGAAGAGGGGGTTGTGCGCCAGCCGCCGCTCGGGGCGCAGCTCCTCGACCAGGCGCTCGAAGGGCAGGTCCTGGTGCGCATACGCATCCAGGGCGGCGCGCCGCGCGCGGGCGACCGCTTCGCGGAACGGGGGGTCGCCCGCGAGGTCGCCGCGCAGGGCGAGGCTGTTGACGAAGAAGCCGATGAGCGGCTCGATCTCGGCGCGTGTGCGGTTGGCGATCGGCGAGCCGAGGAGCACGTCGTCCTGTCCGGCGTAGCGGCCGAGCACGGTCTGGACGGCTGCGAGCAGCACCATGAACAGGGTGGAATCGGTGCGGCGCGCCAGCTCCCGCACCGCCGCCGCGGCGCGGCGGCCGGCGTCGTGCCGCCGCGTCAGGCCGCGGAGGCTGGGCGCCGGCGGGCGCGGCCGGTCCGCCGGCAGCACGAGCGGCGGCGCATCTGCCAGCCGCTCGCGCCAGTAGGCGAGCTGCCGCGCCAGCACCTCCCCCTGCAGCCACTCGCGCTGCCAGAGAGCGAAGTCGGTGTACTGGATGGCCAGCTCGGGCAGCGGCGAGGGCCGCCCCGCGAGCGCCGCGGCGTAGAGGGCGCCGATCTCCCGCACCATCACCCCCACCGACCAGCCGTCGGCCGCGATGTGGTGCACGACCAGCAGGAGGACGTGCTCGCCGCCGCCGGGACCGCACCGCTCGCCGGCGCCGGGCCTCGGCGGCTCGCCGGCAACCCTGCCCGTCTCGTCGCGGGCTGCCTCGAGCCGGAGCGCCAGGGCGCGCAGCACCGGTCCGCGCGCCAGGTCGAAGGGGCGGACCACCGCGGCCGCGGCGACGCGGCGAGCCGCCGCTTCCCGCCGCGCCGGCGGCAGCCGCGAGAGATCGGCGAGCGGCAGCGCCCGGCGGCAGGGGGGCGCGATCACCTGCCGCACCTGGTGCATCGGCTGCGCCTGCCGCGGCGGCCCCGCCGTCTCCGCCGGCGCCATTGTCGGCTCGGCCGGCTCGGCCGGCTCGCCGGTGCCCTCCTGGTACGACGTCCGCAGCACCTCGTGCCGCCGGGTCACCTCGTCGAGCGCCGCCGCCAGGGCCGGCAGCGACAGCCGGCCGCACGCGGCCAGGGCGAGCGGCACGTTGTAGGCGGCGCTCCCCGGCGCCAGGCGGTCGAGGAACCAGAGCCGTTCCTGCGCAAAGGAGAGGGGCGGCTCACGGTCTCGCGCCCGCCCCCGAAGGGGCGGCGCCGCGGCAGCCGCCGTTCCCGCGGCGAGAGCCGCCGCCAGGGCCGCCGCGAGCGCGGCCACGGTCGGTGCGTGGAAGATGGCGCGCACCGGCAGCTCGGCGCCGGTCGCCGCCCGCAGCCGGCTGACCACCTGGGTCGCGAGCAGCGAATGGCCGCCCAGCTCGAAGAAGTTGGCATGCCGGGCGACAGCCCGCAGGCCGAGCACGTCGCACCAGGTCCCGGCCACCATCTCCTCGAGGGGAGCGGCGCCGCCGCCGGCTCCGGTTGCGGCGCCTGCTTCGGGCAGGTCGCGGTCGCCGGCCCCGGTTGCGGCGCCTGCTTCGGGCGCGTTGGGGTCGCCGGCCTCGGCCGCCGAGCCTGCCGCGCCGTTGCCCGCGCCGGCGCGGGTGCCGGCGACGGGCGCCGGCAGCCGCTCCCGGTCGACCTTGCCGTGGGCGGTGAGCGGGAGCGCGGGCAGGACGACGAAGGCGG
>DATKFK010000428.1:0-3823 GCA_035544375.1 Thermoanaerobaculia bacterium | reverse complement strand
CCGCGCAAGGTGCGGCAACGGCCACGGTCGTCGCGAGCCCGCGCTCGATCACCATCGTCCCGCATGCGCGATCGCAGTCCACGCGAAGTTCCAGTGCGAGCCACCGGTCGCAGCTTCCTCACTCGGTCACGCTCACGCGCTCCTTCGGAGGGTTCAGCATCCATCGATGACGAGGCGCGCGAGAATCGCCAGCCGGTTCCTTTACGTGACCGCGGCCCTGGAGGTTGCGTGCGTGGCGGTTTATGCCGTCGCGATCGTGATCCACACGAATGAATACTCTCATGCGAGGCTGCTTGATGGCGGCGAGGTGTTCTTGCTGTGCGTCGTCTGTGGGTGGATGCTATCCGGAATCGTACTTTTTCTTCTTGACTTCATCCAAGATAAGACGTGGCGACTACATTTTTCGACTCGTTACCAGGCGTTCTCCGAAGGGTTTGTGACGCTGATGCTGTGGGGGGTGCTCACTGTCGGGGTGCTGCTCGGATTGACTCTATACCTCATGCATTCCTCCGTCGGGCACCTCAGGATCCTGCGGCTGCGGGCGGTGGACGTCACGCCCCTGGCGGGCACCGGGGACTCCGGAAACCTGCCCTTGGCCGAGCACGGCGCCGCGGATCGGGAAGGCGACCAGAGTTATTTGCAGGGCCTCGACAACGTGATCGCCCTCGACTTTCGCGGTGATCCCCACCGGGTCTTCTCGCAACCGATCGTCGGCTTGAGCGACATGCTCACCCTGCCGGGACAGGTCCTCGTCGTCGCCGGCAGCCGGCTCCTGCGATCGACGCCTCGTGCCGGGTTCGCCGTGGTGGCCGAGCTCCCCGCACCCGGGTTCCGCTTCGGGCAGCACAGCACCGATCGCGGCCTGATGCCGGGCGTGATCCTCTTTGGCGCGATCGGCGGGAAGGGCGTCGCGTACCGCTTGACGCCGGCCGGCCAGTACTCGAAGGTCGTCGAGACGCCAGAGCCGATCCGCGCCGCCAGCGCCTGCTTCGACAGCACCGCGATCTTCGTGGGCGACAAGCTGGTGCTCTTGACCCCCGGCCATCGGCCGCGCGTCTTGTTCGAGGTTGGACCCGGCTTTGGCGCGGTCGGTTCGATCCTGGCGCGCTCAGCACCCAAGACGGCCGAGGGAGACTGCTTCTTCCTCCTGGCGACCGCCGATCAGGTCTTCCTACTGCAACATGGCGTCGCGTCTCTTCTCATCGCCGGCCTGGGTGGTGAGCTGCGCGCCGACAGCGCGAGCCCAGCCGACGCCATCCTGATGGACGGCAAGCGTCACGTCGCCGTGGAGCTGCACTTCCCGCAGTCTCGATGATGCCCGGGGGAGCCGCGTGTAGTTGAACGGCCCGGCCAGCGCCAGCAGATCGCGGATCGCCAGCTGGCGCTCCTGCGACGGGTCCTCGCTGGTGCGCACGGTCCGCGCCAGCAGCGCCTTGAGCCGGACCTGGCGTGTCCGTCCGCGCCGCGAGGTGCTTGAAGCTGCAATATAATTAGCAGACCCCCTATCGCGACAGGAGGCGGCGCCATGCAAGCTGGAGACTCTGCGGCAAATGAGACCGTGGTGACCGCTGGCTGGGGGATGGCGATCGTCCTCATCGCGGCCGCGCTGGGGCTGAACGTGGGATCGAACCTGCTGATCCCCCTGTTCAACGGGCTGCTGTTTCTCGACATGCTCGGCACGGCGATGGTGGCCTTGGCGGTGGGGCCCTGGTGGGCAGCCCTCGTGGGCCTCTCCACCAACCTGATCCTTGGACCGATGCGAGGGCATGCCGAGTACCCTGATTTCGCCATTGTCAACGTCTACGGCGCCATCGTCTGGGGCCTTGCCGCACACGGGCGCCTCGCCCCGTTCCGCGAGACCGTGAAGCCCGGCGCCTTCCTGGGCAAGCTGCTGGTACTTGGCGTCCTCGGCGGGACCTTCTGCGCTGCCGTCGCCACCTACACCAGGGCAGACTTCGGCGCCACGCTCGCCCAGGCGACGGTTGACAGGCTGCCGCAAACTCACGCTGCGGAGCGACTGCTGAAGGACGCGGTGAACTGCCACTACTGGGGTCTTCGGGCAGGCGATCCCACGTACGACTTCATACTGCTCGACGTATTCACGATCATCCCCGACAAGGTCATCTCCATCGCCTTCGCGGCTTTCGTGCTCTTCAATTTCCCCTGGTTCGCTTCCAGGCCCGCCGCCGAGCCCCCGAGGCTTGCGACACAGTGGCGTTCCGCCCTGCTATTCGCCTTGGCCTTTGCCTATTTTGCCAGGAAGCAGCTATCGAGCTGGTGGGACAACCCATGGCAGGCCGTGGTCTGGTGGATACCCGAGGTGCTGGCGGTCGCGGCTGCCTTTCTCCGGCCGCACCGGATCTACGCGGTTTCGCGCGGCGCACCGATCCAGGGGGGCAAGCTCGAGGTCGACGACGCCTACAAGAACATTCTCGGAATCGTCGCCCTCTGCTACTCGTTGACGGTGGCCTGGAGCCTCGCGCAGGCGCCCGCGCCGTCCGCGTCGAGCGCTGCCCGGCCATGCCCGCAAGTCACCTCGACGAACCTGTCGACCCCAGCCCAGCCATGCTCGGAAGCCACCTTGCCTGCGAACCTGGCAAGAGACGGGATCGGCATCTTCTCTTTCCTGACCATTTTCGGGTTCGGGCCGCTGACATTGAGGAAGTACCTCAGATCGGGCTCGGAGCAAGCCTGGCGCGACGGTCATGAGGCGCCGCGGCCACCGGGGGAACCCGCCGAGACGGAGCGGCAGGGTGCCCCATGAGTCGTGCGCCATCTTCCGCCTCGACCGCCCTCGGATCTCGCGGCACATCGGATTCGGCTCCCCGCGCGCGCTCCGCCAGCGTCCGCCGCCGCGATCGCAGACGCGGTCACGGAGGCGCATGCGCCGCGGCTATCGTCGTCGCGCCAGCACGCTTGGCCCTGTCACCTCGCGCGCGATCGTCCAAGTCCTGGCACCGAGCGGGATCAGCCGCGCGGTCCCGTCCGTTGGCAAGGTCGGGAGGACACCGCGCGCGAGACCGGAATCGAGCCGCTCTCCTGGCTGGAGGACCAAACGCGGTTCTTCACTGGCGATCTTGAAGAGCGTGTTGCCAGACTGCCCAGGCTTGAAGAAGACATAGGCGTCGTTGCCTTGCCGAAACGCGAGGCACGGCGCGGTGAAGTCGCAGTAGAGGGCGCCGAGGGTGGCCACGTATTGAGGAGAATTGCCGCCTATCGCGTAGGCGGCGATCTCCTGCATGGCCGCTTGCGGATCCGGCAGGGGGAGAAACGGGAAGGCGCTGGTGGCATTTCTTCGCGCTGACAGCAGCCCGCTGGGATTGAGCGTGGCCCGTGACAGCTCCGTGCCGCTCGCGGCATCGAAGACCGGACCAGGTAGAAGAAGTCGCGCCGCTGCTCCCTGCCGCAGTTCAGGTCCGTCCAATTCGCCACTTTTTGGACGCTGAAGCTCACCGTGCCGTTCAAGGTGCCATTGAGCAGCGGCAACTCGCCGGGCAGAAGCTTCCCCGGGTCGGCGCGTTCCAGGTGGAAGCTCTGATACTGGTAGAGAAAGTCTTGGATCACCTGGGGGTCGGTCGCGGGGTAGGGTTTGGGGACGTACACCGTCGAGCCAGGCGAGGCGGTCCGCACGGTTTGCGCAAAGCGATCGTAAGCTGGTTGGTCTTCGGGTCTACAGGCGACCAGTGCCAGCACGGTGCGCGGATCGACCCGGCAGGCAAAGATGCCGCAGATCGTGAGCGTGGCGTTGAGGTGTTTCCGCGCCTGGGCCACGGTCCGCAGCAGGCCAGCCAGGGCGGCCACCGCCATGGTCGAAGCCTCGACC
>DATKFK010000427.1:0-5747 GCA_035544375.1 Thermoanaerobaculia bacterium | reverse complement strand
GGGCGAGCGGCGTGTGCTCGGCGCCGTTCTCGACGTCGATCAGCACCGAGTGGCGATGCGCGAAGGTGCCGCGCCGGCTGTCATGGCCGCTCAGCCGCACCGGGACGCCCTGCTGCACCAACGAGGCGAACGCCAGCGCCTCCGCCATGCCGTAGTCGACCGGACGCTTGCCCTCGCCCATCTCGGCGCGCTGCTTGAGCAGGGCCTCGATCTTCTTGTGGATGTGGAAGGTCTGGGGCCAGCTGGTGAGCGGCGCCGTCAGCTCGCGGATCTCGTCGTTGCCCAGCCCGGTCTTCACCTCGTATTCCGGCCGGTAGGGCCCACCTCGGTAGCGGTCCCAGTACGCGGGCAGCGTGCGCAGCGGCGGCTTCTTGTCGAGCTTCTTGGCGGCTTCCTGGGCGGCGTCGAGCTCGGCGCGCACCGCCGCCGCCCGGCGCTCCGCCTCCGCCTCGGCCACGCCGCTGCGCTGGGCGTAGATCTTCCACAGCGGCGGGTGGGAGTCGATCTGCTTGTAGAGCAGCGGCTGGGTGATCGTCGGGTCGTCCACCTCGCTGTGCCCGTACCTGCGATAGCCGATCAGATCGACGACCACGTCGGATTGGAACTCGTAGCGGTAGTCGACCGCGAGCGCCGCCACCCGCACCACCGCGTCGGGGTCCTCGCCGTTGACGTGGAAGATGGGGATCGGCAGCCGCTTGGCGACGTCGGAAGCGAACCGCGACGAGTGCAGGGCGCGGGGCTCGGTGGTGAAGCCGATCAGGTTGTTGACGATGACCTGGACGGTGCCGCCCACGCGGTAGCCGTCGAGATCGGCCAGGTTGAGGGTCTCGGCCAGGATGCCCTGGCCGGCGAAGGCGGCGTCGCCATGCAGCACGACCGGCATCACCTTGGTGAAGTCGTGATCGCCCAGGCGCGTCTGCTTGGCGCGCACCCGCCCCAGCGCCACCGGATCCACCGCCTCGAGGTGACTGGGATTCGACACCAGGTGGAGGTCGACCTCGCGGCCGTTGCTGGCGCTCCAGGTGCCGGTCGCGCCCATGTGATATTTGACGTCGCCGGCGCCGAGCACGCTGCGCGCGTCGACGTCGTCGAAGCGGGCGAAGATCTGCGCCGCCGGTCTGCCGACGACGTTGAGCATCACGCTCAGTCGGCCGCGGTGGCTCATCGCCAGCACCACCTGCGCTCCCTGGTGAGCGGCGGCGCGTTCGAGCATCTCGTCGAGCGCCGGGATGAGAGCCGCGACGCCTTCGATCGAGAAGCGCTTGCTGCCCTGGTAGCGGGTCTGCAGCAGCTGCTCGAAGGTCTCGGCGCTCATGATCTGGGCGAGCACGCGGTCGCGGTCGGGCGGCGCGGGGTCGGCTTCGAGGCGCTCGGCGATCCACCGCCGGCGCTCCGCCTGCGGGATGTGCATGAACTCGGCGCCGATGGTGCCGCAGTAACGGCGGCGCGCCCAGGCCGCGGTGGCCGGGTCGGCCTCCTCGGCGAGCGCCGGCTGCGGCTCGGCTTGCAGCCGCCCCAGCGGGTCGAGGTCGGCTTGCAGGAACCCCAGCCGGCGGAAGGAGTTGAGCGTCTTGGGGTCGAGCGGGGGCCGCTCTTCGAGAAGCGCGGCAGCTTTGTCTTCGGTGGTGGTCGTGGCCATGACCGCTCCAGGATACCTCGGGTGGGAGCCCGCGGGGATGGGTTACAGTACCGGCACCATGAGGCCGAGATGAGACCGAGACCTGCTGCTAAAAGAGCGCGGCACCTGCCGCTGCGCCTTCGCCCATGCCTGGCCGCGCTGGCGGCACTGGCGGCACTGGCGGCGCTGGCTGCAATCGGCGCGCTCGCCGCCGCCGCGGCCGTGCTCATGCTCCTGGCGCCTGCCAGCCCGGCGGCGGCCACGCCCGTCAACCTTGGCGCCGCGCCGCTCGAGCCGGCGACGACCGGCGGCCTGGCGGTGCTCGACCGCGCCCTCGCCAAGCTCTCCACCCACAGGCGTCTGCTGGTGATCGCGGCGCACCCCGACGACGAGGACACCGCGCTGCTCACCCTGGTGTCGCGCGCCATGGGCGGCGAGGCCGCCTACCTCTCGTTGAGCCGTGGCGAGGGGGGCCAGAACCTGATCGGTCCCGAGCTCGGCGTCGGGCTCGGCCTCATCCGCAGCCGCGAGCTGCTGGCGGCGCGCGCCATCGACGGCAGCCGCCAGTACTTCACCCGCGCCTACGATTTCGGCTACACGCTGTCGCTCGACGAGACGTTGGGGCAGTGGCCAAGGGACGCGATGCTCGAGGATGCGGTGCGGGTGATCCGTCGCTTCAAGCCGCAGGTGATCGTTTCGGTCTTCCCGGGCGTGCCGCACCGCAACCATGGGCAGCACCAGGAGGCCGGCGTCATCGCCTATGCCGCCTTCCCGCTGGCCGGCGACGCCGCGGCGCTGCCCCAGCTTGCCGCCGAAGGCCTCGCCCCCTGGACGCCGCAGTCCCTCTACTGCTGCACCTACTTCGGCGGCGAGGGGGCGACGGCGGTCACCACGTCCACCAGCGCCATCGACCCGTGGACCGGCAAATCCACCTCTCAGCTATCAGCAGCCAGCCGCAGCATGCATCGCTCGCAGGACATGGGGCGCCTGCAGTCGCTCGGGCCGCAGGAGGGCCACCTGGTCTGGGTGGCGGGGGCCGGCAAGGGAGCCGGTGCCGCCGCGGCGGCGGGTGCCGCTTCCGCGCCCGGGCGGGCCTCGGCGCCAGCCGCCGTACCGGCAGCGGCAGCACCGCCGGCCGCCGCAGCCCCGGCGCCGGCAGTGCACACGCCCGCGGCAGCTCCGGCAGCTGCAGCTCCGGCCGCGGCGGCTCCGGCAGCAGGACCCCCGGCCGCGGCCCCGGCCGCGGTGGCCACGGCCGCCCGCGGCGAGGTCTTTGCCGGCATCGACACCCATCTCCACGCCATCGCCGCGCCGATCGCCGACGCCGGCAAGCGCCAGCGGGTGGCCGCCGAGCTCGACGCGGTGGAGTCGCTGGCGAGCCGCACCCGCGAGCAGCTGAACCCGGCGCGGCCGCAGCAGGCGCTGGCGCCGCTCCTCGCGATCGTCCGGCACCTGCGGTCGGCGATGGCGGCGTTGACGGCACCGGCCGCGGCCAGCGCGGTGCCGTCCGGCGCCCCGGCCGTCACCGGCGTGCCCGCAGCCGCCAGCACGGCCGGCGCCGGCGAGCGTGCCGCGGCCGACCTGATCGCCGAGAAGCTCGAGGTGGCGCAGACCGCGGTGGCGGCCGCGGCGGGCATCGCCCTGGACGCCACCACCGAGCGCGAGGCGCTCACCGCGGGCGAGACCTTTGCCGTGCGGGCCGAGCTGTGGAACGCCGGCGGCGCGGCACCGCTCGCCGGCGCTGCCGTCACCCTCGTGCCGGCCGCCGCCGGACCGGCCTGGCGGGCCGAGCCGCTGCACGCCGAGAGCAAGACGGTGGTGCCCGGGGCGTTGTCGCGCTGGGACCTCGAGCCCGTCGTGCCGGCCGCAGCGCCGCCGACCGAGCCTTACTTCCTGCGCCGGCCGCTGGTGGGGAGCCTGTACGACTGGAGCGGCGCCCTGCCGGCCGAGCGCGGCGAGCCGTTCGGGCCGCCGCTGCTCACCGCGCGGTTCTCGTTCACCATCGACGGCGTGCCGCTCGTCGTGGACCGCGAGGTGGTGCACCGCCATCGCGACGAGGTGCTGGGCGAGGTACGGCGGCCGCTGCGCATCGTGCCGGCCGTCGAGGTTGCGGTGGCCGAAACCATGCAGGTGTGGCCGCTCTCGCGCCGCGAGCCGAAGGACCTGCGCGTCGTGCTGACCTCGCACCGGCAAACGCCGGTGCACGGCCGTCTCGAGGTCGCGCCGTCGCCCTCGACGGCCCCGTCGCCCGCCGCACCAGCGACGCCCGCCGCGCCCGCCGCACCCACAACGTCCGCCGCGCCCACAACGCTCGCCGCGCGCGCCGCGCCCAGGATGCCAACCTCGCCCGCGGGTGCGGGGTGGCCGCCGCCGGCGCCGGTGCCGTTCGACCTTGCGGCGGCGTCGCGGGCCGCTGCCGACGAGGGCGAGTCGATGGCCCTGGCGCTGACTCTCCGCCCACCGCCGGTGCTGCAGCCCGGACGCTACCCGCTGCAGCTGGCCGCGGCGCTCGACGACGGCTCGCGCTCCGACCTCGCGGTGCCGCTCATCGATTACACGCACATCCGGCCGACTCCCTATCCGCACGCCGCCGCGATCGAGATCAGCGCCTTCGACCTCAAGCTGCCGCCGCTGCACCAGGTCGGCTACGTGCGCGGTGCCGCCGACCGGGTTCCCGAGTTCCTGCGCCAGGCCGGGGTGCCGGTTGCGCTGCTCGGGCCGAGCGAGCTGGCCGGCGGCGACCTCGCGCGCTATGACGCCATCGTCATCGGCAGCCGCGCCTACGAGAGCGAGCCGGCACTGGCGCGCGCCAATGCGCGGCTGCTCGCCTACGTGCGTGCCGGCGGCTTGATGATCGTGCAGTACCAGCAATATCCGTTCGTCGACGGCGGCTTTGCTCCCTACAAGCTCGAGATCGCCCGCCCCCATGACCGGGTGACGGACGAGAATTCGCCGGTCAAGGCGCTCGATCCGGCGAACCCGGTGTTCAACACCCCCAACAAGATCGGCGAGGCCGACTGGCAGGGCTGGGTGCAGGAGCGCGGGCTCTATTTCGCGCACTCCTGGGACCCCGCCTACCGGCCGCTGCTCGCCATGGCCGATCCCGGCGGGCCCGAGCAGCGCGGCGGGCTGCTGGTGGCGAACCTCGGCAAGGGCAAATACGTCTACACCGGCCTCGCCCTCTTCCGCCAGCTGCCGGCCGGGGTCCCTGGCGGCTACCGGTTGTTCGCCAACCTGCTGGGGCTGCGCGCGGCCCAATGACGAAGGCTTGAGACGGCCAGGGCGCAGGGCCCGGGGCGCGGCCGGACGGCGCCGAGCGTCGTCGAGGAGTCTCGTCCTGGCCCTCGCGGTCTTCGCCACAGGCTGCTCCGACGGCCGCACGCCGCTCACCGTCTACTCGCCGCACGGCCGCGACCTGCTGTCGCTCATGGAGAAGAGCTTCGAGGCCCGGCATCCGCAGGTCGACGTGCGCTGGCTCGACATGGGCTCGCAGGACGTCTACGACCGGGTGGGCTCGGAAGCCGCCAACCCCCAGGCCGACGTCTGGTATGGCGGGCCGCGGACGATCTTCGCGCGCGGCGCCGCGGAAGGGCTCCTGGCGCCCTACCGTCCGGCGTGGGCCGACGCCGTTCCCGCCGCCAGCCGCGATTCCCGCGACCTGTTCTTCGGCGCCTACCGCACGGCGCCGGTCCTGGTGTTCAACGCCGAGGCGGTGCCCGAAGCGGCGGCGCCGCGCGACTGGGACGATCTGCTCGATCCGCGGTGGCGGGGCAAGATCCTGATCCGCGACCCGCTCGCCTCGGGCACCATGCGCACCCTCTTCGGCATGATCCTGGCGCGCTCGGTCGCCGCCACCGGCAGCCCCGAGCGGGGCTTCGAGTGGCTGCGCCGCCTCGACGCCCAGACCAAGCAGTACCTGCAGAACCCGGCGCTGCTGATCCAGATGCTCGACCGCCGGGAAGGCCTGATCACGGTCTGGGAGCTGACCGACATGCTGTGGCAGAAGCGGCGCGGCGCGCCCCTGGACTACCGTTTTGCGACCAGCGGCACGCCGGTCATCGACGACTCGATCGGGCTGGTCAAGGGCGCACCCCACCCGGCCGTCGCCAAGCAGTTCATCGACTTCGTC
>DATKFK010000426.1:0-2244 GCA_035544375.1 Thermoanaerobaculia bacterium | reverse complement strand
TGTTGGCGATGCTGCGCGACTTCGACGAGCGCGGCGGGTGGAACAGCGGGTTCCACTCTTGCGCGCACTGGCTATGCTGGCGCGTCGGGCTCGACCTTGGCGCGGCGCGCGAAAAGGTGCGCGTGGCGCGCGCGCTCGGCGCGTTGCCGCTGCTCTCCGCGGCGATGCGCCGCGGGGAGGTTTCCTACTCGAAGGTTCGCGCCGTCACTCGCATCGCCACACCCGCCAACGAGCAGGAGCTACTGCGATTCGCGCGTGCGGGAACTGCAGCTCACGTCGAGCGGCTGGTCCGCGGCATGCGGCGAGTCGACCGCATTGCGGCGGGGGATGACGAGAAGCGCCGCCACGCCACGCGGTATCTGCGCGCCTATACCGACGAGGACGGCATGGTGGTGGTGACGGGGCGGCTCGCGCCGGAGGCCGGCGCGGCGCTGCTGCGCGCCCTGGACGCCGGCGTTGAGGCGCTCTACGGGCCGCGCGGCGGCCAGCCGCCCGGCGCCGCGCGGGAGCCCGAGGAGGTGGCGGAGGAGACATCGGTGGCAGAGGAGACATCGGTGGCAGAGGAGACATCGGCGGAGCAACGCCGCGCCGACGCCCTGGGCCTGGTGGCCGAAAGCGCCCTCGCCGCGGGTCTCGATCCCGGCAGCCGTGGCGACCGCTATCAGGTCGTGGTGCACGTGGACGCCGAGGTGCTGGCGGCCGGCGGCGAGGGCGGTTCGTCCTGGCTCGCGGACGGCACCCACGTTTCCGCGGAAACGTCCAGGCGGCTGGCCTGCGACTCGGCTCGGGTGGTCATGCGGCACGCCGCGGACGGCCAGGTGCTTGACGTCGGCCGCCGCACCCGCGCCATCTCGCCCGGCCTGCGGCGCGCCCTCGAGCATCGCGACGGCGGCTGCCGCTTCCCCGGTTGTGGTAGGAGGTTGTGCGACGCCCACCACGTGGAGCCGTGGGCCGACGGCGGCTCGACCAGCCTCGCCAACACGCTGCTGCTCTGCCGCCGCCACCATCGGGCGGTGCACGAGGAGGGGTTCTCGATGGAGCTGGCGCCCAACGGCGAGGCGCGCTTCTATCGACCCGACGGTCGGCCGCTCTCGCCGGCGCCGGTGCTGCCGCTCTCGGTAGGAGAGCCCGTCACGGCCCTGGTGGCGCGGCTCGCGAGCAACGGTGTGGCCGTGGATGGCGGTGCCACTTTGCCAGACTGGTGGGGCGGGCCGGTCGACTACGCCTGGGAGATCGACTGGCTGCGGTCGCGCGACGACGGTCACACGGCGTCCGCCGCCGGGTGACCGCAGGAAGCGCCGCGCCCGCCCGCCGACCGGGCCCGAAATGAAGCGAGTCAAGGGGCCGGTGACCGCAAGCGCCGAAGGCCCTGCGCCGCGACGGCGGCGACGGCGGCGGCGCGGCCGGCGGCGGCTGAGCAGCGGGTTGGCGCCACATCTCGCCCCTCGCTCTTGGACCAGGCTCTTGGACCAGGCTCTCCTGCCGTCGAGCCGCTGATATCCGGTTCCAGATAAATGGCGAGCTTCAAGGTCCAGAAGGCGGCGCGGCGACGCCATGAGATACGCTGAAAAATATACAGACAAATTTCCGAGAACAGCAATAAATAGATACTGTAAAGGACATAAATCATTGTGAGGTCATCTTTAACGACTATAAATACTCGATGATTGACTTCCACAACTTATTGTTCCAACTGGACTTATGCTGAGGACCACAGTAGATTTCGCGGCATGCGGAACAAGGCCGACTTCGGGCCGGCGATCGTGTTCCTCGCTGAAAGGGCCGGCCTCAGTCAGAAGCAACTGGCCAAGGCCCTCAAACTCCACCCCGGAACAATCTCTGCTTGGCAGCGAGGCAAGCGCTTGCCCAATCGCAGGGCCATGCAGGCGTTGCCCGGCACGCTGAGGTGCACCGACGCGGAGATCGATAAGGTCGCGGCTTTCCACGGCGAATGGCGTCAAAAAATGGCAAGCAAACAAGGCCGAACCGCCGAAGACGTGAAGGAGACTCGCGCCGAATATCAGGCGCCCGAATCTCAGGCCAAGGCCGAAGCTCGGCACCTCGAGATCGGCCGCGTTTTCGACAGGCTGGTTGAGCTTCTGTCTCCCGACCGTTAGAAACCTGAACCATCCTGCAGACGCTCTAGCAAGTAGGCTGCTGAAAAATCCCGCACGCCGCGCTTCGCCCTGCGGGTTGCGGCGGCGCGGGGCCGTCTGCGGCGTTGCCGCTCCTCGACGATGTCGG
>DATKFK010000425.1:0-2817 GCA_035544375.1 Thermoanaerobaculia bacterium | reverse complement strand
CAAAAGCAGATCATTCCGAACGGGTGCGTGGTTCCCTGCGACGGCTACGGAGGAGCGCGCCGTCGGCAAGCGCGCCGGTGAGGTGCCCGGCGAGGCTCAGCTGGGCGTCGTCGTCCTGCGGCAGGCCGTCGATTTAGCTGGCCAGGATGGCGGCCACCGCCGCGGTGATCATGCGCCTGTGTTCGGTCGCGGGAGCCCGGCTGCCGTGCTCGGGCCGGACCGGACCTGCGTCGGTGGCCATGTGGGAGAGGCTCAGGATCATGGTGAGAAGGTCGGCGGCCGGATAGGTTCTCGTGACTCGCCCGGCGGCCTGGGCCCCCTCGATCGCGGCGATCTTCTCCCGCTGGGTCTTGAGGACCGCCTCGGGCAGCGGCCTGTCACCGGGTTCGAGCTGGTGCCAGGCGCCGAGCCGGACGACCTCAGGATGGGCGGTGTAGTAGTCGACGAGGGCGCCGGCGTAGGCGGCCAGGTCGTCGGGGTCGAAGGGAACCGCCTCGACGAGTTCGGTGGCGAGGGTGCCGAAGACGGTGTCGAACAGATCGCTCTTGCTGCCGTAGTAGCGGTAGAGCAGGGCGTTGTTCACTCCCGCGGCGGCGGTGATCCGGTCCACCCGGGCGCCCGAGATGCCGTAGGCCGCGAACTCGGCGACGGACGCGTCGAAGATCTTGCGCCGGGTTTCTTCTGCGGTGCGTGCCATGCCCTCAGTCTATGTAAGTAACTTCTTACTTGACAACTGCGCCGCCGCTCCGCACTCTTGTAAGTAAGAAGTTACCTACATAAGCAGGCAGGAGCACATCATGACCGCACCGGTTTGGTTCATCACCGGAAGCTCACGGGGCCTCGGCCGGTCCGTCGCCGAAGAGGCACTCGCCGCCGGCCGCAACGTTGTCGCGACCGCGCGCAAGACAAGCGCACTGGATGACCTCGCCGGGCGCTACGGCGACCAGCTGCTCACCGTGCCGCTCGACGTCACCGACCCGGCGCAGGCGGCCGACGCGGTCGCCCAGGCCGTCGGGCGCTTCGGCCGCATCGACGTGGTGGTCAACAACGCCGGGTACGCGGACCTCGCCCCGGTCGAGGAGGTCTCGCTTGAGGCGTTCCGCGCCCAGGTCGAGGCCGTCTTCTTCGGCACGGTGCACGTCACCAAGGCGGCGCTGCCGGTGTTCCGGCGCCAGGGCAGCGGCTACTTCATCCAGGTCACCTCCATCGGCGGCCGCCTGACCGCCCCCGGGCTTGGCGCCTACCAGTCAGCCAAGTTCGCGGTCGAGGGCTTCACCGGCGTGCTCCGCCAGGAGGTCGCACCGCTGGGCATCCGCGTCACCCTCGCCGAGCCTGGCGCGATGCGGACCGACTGGGCCGGTTCGTCCATGGACATCCCGGCCTTCGGCTCCGGCTACGAGGCCACCGTGGGCTCTGCGGCCAAGCACCTGCGCGAGACCTCCGGCACTGAGCCGATCGACCCGGCCAAGGTCGCCCGCGCCTTCCTTGACCTCGCCGACAACCCGCAGCCGCCCCTGCACCTCGTGCTTGGCCGCGACGCGGTCGACCACGTGGCCAGCGTGATGCGGGAAACCGCGGCCGAGGACGAGCGGTGGGCGCGGGTCGGCCGCTCGGTGGACTTCGACTGAGCCCGCCTTTGACCTTGAGGAGACACGTCATGAACAGCACTCAATTCAGCGGCAAGGTGGCTCTCGTCACGGGGGCAAGCAGCGGCATCGGCGCCGCCACCGCCGTCCTCCTCGCGCAGCGAGGCGCCGCGGTCGCGGTGTTCGGCCGCCGCAAGGACAAGCTCGACGATGTCGTCGTCAGGATCAGGGAAGCCGGCGGCAGCGGTCTGGCCGTGCACGGCGACGTCGGCGTGCCGTCAGACGTCGAGCGGGCTGTCGCGGCGGCCGTCGCGGAGTTCGGCGCGCTCCACTACGGCGTCAACAACGCCGGCATGAGCGGCTACTTCGAGACGGTCGCGGACCTGAGCCTCGAGAAATGGACCGAAGTGGTCAACGTGAACCTCTCCGGCCTGTTCTACTCGATGAAGTACGAGATCCCCCCGATGCTCGCCGCCGGCGGCGGCGCGATCGTCAACGTCTCGAGCGTCTTCGCCGACCGCGGCGGCCCCAGCGCCGACTACTCCAGCGCCAAGCATGCCGTCCGCGGCCTCACCCGCACCACCGCCAGGGACTTCGGCGCTCGCGGCATCCGGGTCAATGAACTCCAGCCTGGCGTCATCGACACCGAGATGACCCAGGCCGACCCCGAGGGCACCCAGGCCGTCGCCGACCGTGGCATCCCGCTGAGGCGCGTCGGGGCCGCACGGGAAGTCGCCACGGCCATCGCGTTCCTGCTCTCCGACGACGCCTCCTACATCACCGGCGCGCACCTCGCCGCCGACGGCGGCTTCCTCGCCTGAGACGTAGGGTTCCGTACCGATGCCGCATAAGCGAACAAATCCGCATCAAACCCATACTTCACCTAAAATCTTCAGAACTGGTCCTAGGCTCAGGCACCAGAATGTCTGCAAACGACCACATGTGACGCAGAGCTTTCAGGCACGAACGGAGATCGATGCCCTCTAGGTACACCGAGGCCAGAAGCGCGCTGGCGAACTCGGCCGCGATCTTCGCGTCCCCGCGGAACGTTGCCCGCTACCTCGGCTACACCGCCATGCGCACGCTGGTGGAACTTGTCTGGAGAAGGCAGGTTAGATCCGGTGATCTCACCGCCGCGCTTACCGACCACTTCGCCGGCGACGGCGCCACGGTCGTGGATATCGGCGCGAGCTGGGGCCTGTTCAGCTATCACCTCGCCCGTTTGGTTGGC
>DATKFK010000424.1:0-7744 GCA_035544375.1 Thermoanaerobaculia bacterium | reverse complement strand
GCCCGGACGATGTTCCGGTTCGGCGCTCGGCGCCGGCGGCCGCGCCGCCGCCAGCGGAGACGCGGGCAGCAGAGACGCGGGCAGCGGAGACATCCACGGCGGGGCCGTCGGCGGCGGAGCTGTTCTTCGTTCCGGCACGGGCCGCGCGGCCGCGAAAGAGCAATAGATCGGCGCGCTCCCAGAAGGTGAGAGGCGGTGGATTCAGCCGCAGCCGGGCTGCGACTCCGCTCGGCTGCCGGCGAGCCGTAGAACCGGCCACCAACCAGACGGCCAGAGCAAATGTCACACAGAGGATAGCGCCGGCGGCGAGGCTTGCCGCGAGGGTGCGCCGCAGGGCCTTCGACCCAACCGCCATCTCCTCTACTCTACGCCGCGCGGCGCCCGGCTCTTACCACCCGCTTCCGCCTCCCCCGCTCTCCACCCCCTGCACCTGGCTCCTCGCCGTTTTGCCCGCCCGTCCTTCCCGGCGGCGCCGGAGCGAAGCTGACGCCCGCCGCCGGCGCTACTTGCCCACCGCCACCGAGTAGACGTCGGGCTCCTTGGCCGGCGGATCGATCGCGGAGGTGGCGAAGGTCGCCACCCATAGCGGCAGGAAATTGCGGCCGCTGGCTGCCAGGCCCTGGTAGTCGCCGAGGAAGAACTGGCCGTCGGCAATGGCGGCGGCGCGGTTGTCCCAGGAAGAGAAGCTCTCGCGGCGGCCGCGGCTGAACGGGCGGCCGCGCGGGCCGCCGACTGTCAGGTACTCGTCGACCATGAAGGAGGTCCCGGGAGGGCTGTTGCGGAACGAGTAATAGGCGACTCCCACCTGCCCCGCGCCGTTGACCGCCACGGCGGGCGTGAAGTTGGGGACGTTGTCGGGACCGTCGGAGACCCGGCGCGGCGAGCTCCAGCCGTTCGTGCCGTCGGGCGAGACGGCGAGCAGGATCTGATCGGTGCCGCGGGTGAAGCGCTCGTCCTGCCAGACGACGAACACGTTCCCGGTCGCGGGGTCGATCGCCGCGGACGGCAGGCCGCCGGCCGTGCGGGAGCCGGGCTCCGACGCCGTGAAGACGTCGGCCACCTTGACCGGCGGGCTCCAGGTGTCGCCGCCGTCGGTCGAAGAGGAGCTCTCGATCGAACCGGAGAGGAGACCACCGGTGTAATGCAGCCAGATCGCGTGCACGACGCCCCCGGGGCCGACCAGGGGAACGATGCCGATGTTGCCGCCCTGGTCGAAGATCGTCGCCGGCGAGCTGTAGGTGGCTCCGTCGTCCGAGGAGTGCGCCATCACCAGCGTCTGCGATTGCGAAGGATCGTTGGGCGAGATGTCCCAGCCGATGTAGACGCGGCCGAAATAAGGGCTGTGCGGATCGGTGTCGACGACCATGGCGTCCTTGTCGTCAATGGCGGCGCTCGACTGGGCGTGCACCTGCACGGGATCGGCCCAGGTCACGCCCCCATCCTTGGAGGCCGAGACCAGGATGCCGCCAGCGGCATCGGCGTCGTCGAAAGCCAGGCCGCTGCAGTAGACCAGGTGTCCGGCGCCAAAGGCCACCCAGGGATCGGAGGCGCGATCGAAGGCGCCGCCGGAGGCAACGGTGAAGTTGGGCAGCAATCCTTCCTGCCAGTGACGCCCGCCGTCGGTGGACAGCGCATAGGTGAGGGCGCGGGCGCCGCCGATCGAGGGGAAGCGGTCCTCCTGGTAGAAGGCGAGCAGGCGGTTCGGGTCCTCGGGGTCCACCGCCAGATAGGGTTCGGCCTCGGTGTCCGGCTGGCCGCCGCTGGCGGGATCCGGCGGCAGGATGTCATGGCTCACCCGCGTGTCGGGCAGGCCGGGCGGGACGCCCCTCCCGCCCCTGCCGCGCCGCGGCTCCTGCCCGGCCTGCACGAGCAGCCGCTCGAGCTCCACGGTCCGGGTGCCCGGCATGATGCCTCCCGAGTAGCGCACGCCCCGGCGCACGCCCTCGGCGATCCAGCGCGCCCGGGAGTAGCCCTGCTGGGAGAGGACCAGGGGCACGAACAGCAAGAGGGCACCGGCGGCGGTCAGGAGGAGCACGAACGGGGATCGGGAGTGCCTTTTCATGGCTCTAATACCTCCTACATCAACAGCTTTGCGGATATTAGCACATCGGGGAGCGGAAGCAATGGCAAAGCCGGCGCTTCCGGCGAGCGCGGCCGGCAAGTTACCATGGGGCGTCTCCATGATCGCTCCGCCCTATGCGACGCCGTGGTTCGCGCGCCTGCCGCGGCGCCCCGTGCTGGCCGTGCTCGCCGTACCGTTCCTGCTGCTCGGATGGGTGGCGTGGAAGGCGCTCACCTGGCCCGACGTCGCCGCGCTTTCCCACCGCCGTCCCGTCACCACGGCTTTCATCGAGCGCTACCGCCATGGCGGCTGGCTCGACTGGTTCCGGCCGCCGCGGCCGGTGGAGTGGCAGTGGGTGCACTACTCGCAGATCTCGCCCAACCTCAAGCGCGCGGTCCTCGCCGGCGAGGACATCGGGTTCTTCTCGCACCACGGCTTCGAGCGCGCCGAGATGAAGGCGGCGCTCGAAGATGCCTGGGAGGAGAAGCGCCTGCCGCGCGGCGCCTCGACGATCACCCAGCAGCTCGCCAAGAACCTGTGGCTGTCGCCGTCACGCAATCCGCTGCGCAAGCTCGAGGAGGCGGCGCTCACCCGCCAGCTCGAGGCGCACCTGTCCAAGCGGCGCATTCTCGAGATCTACCTGAACGTGGTCGAGCTCGGTCCCGGCGTCTACGGAGCCGAGGCGGCGGCCCGCCGCTACTTCGGCAAATCGGCGCGCAGCCTGACCGAACGCGAGGCGGCGCAGCTCGCCGCCGGCCTGCCCTTCCCGACCGAGTGGCACCCCGGCGCCGACAACCGCGCCTATCGCCGCCACGTGCAGACCGTGTTGCGGCGCATGAGCAAGGCGGCCTGGCTCTGGCAGCTGATTTGACCTGGCCCCTTCCGGCCCTCGTCTCCGCATCGCGAAACAGGAGCCACTGCAGCTCATCTGACCGGACGAGGGGGTCCGTAATGTAACAGGAGGCGGGCGAGAGCGCCAAAATAAGAATGGGCACGACCTCGCGTCCCAACTGCTGGATGGTCGCTCAACAGTCGTTCTTGGAGGTAAACATGAAAATCCGGGTGCTTGCGACGATTGCCATCATCTTCTTGTTTCTCGGCGCCTCGGCGGCCTGGTCCGTAACCTGGCAAACCACTGCCTTCTGCAATTTCAACGGGTCAGGAGGAGACCTCCCGGACCGGGGCATTTACGTCACCGGATACCCCGGCAACAACCTGTCCCAGGTCCAACTCGGTTACTCCGCCAGCAGCGGCGCCGGTGGTCTGTGGAGCATCTCGCTGACCGCACGCCGCGGCGCTTACAACGGCCCGCAGATCGGCGAAACCCAGATCGCCACGCCCATCGTGCCGACGAGCGGCGAGGCGCTGGTAGTTTTCGACTTCGGCGGCGCTCCGGTGACGCCCGGTGAAACCATCACGTTCACCCAGACCGCCCAGCCGATCACCGCATCCAGCGGCTCGCTGTTCTTCGATACCGGTAAAGGAAGCTGCCCCGGGGTCTTCGAGACGAACGAGACCACTCCTCCCCTGGACACTGTCCGGCGCGACACCGTCGGAATTGTCCTCACCGAGCACGTCCTTTCCGGCGCCTGCATCCCAAGCGACACGGTGATGTGCATCGACAACTTCCCCGGAGACCATCGCTTCAAGGTCACGGTGCACTTCCATACCGTCCAGGGCGGCGGCGTCTCGGGCAACGGTCAGGAGATCCCCATGGCCCCGCTGGGCGTGACCCACGGCGGCCTGTTCTGGTTCTTCAGCGCCGACAACCCCGAGATGTTGGTCAAGGTGATCGACGGGTGCACCGTCAATGGGAGATTCTGGGTCTTCCTCTCGGCGGGCACCAACGTCGGCTTCAGCGTGACGGTCACGGACACCGCCTTCGGGGGCACCAAGACCTACACCAACAACGACCTCACGCCAGCCGTCCCGGTGCAAGACACGTCGGCGATTTCGGGCTGCGTCTAACCTGTGCTGCTCTCACGGCGGCGTTCCCGGTCGAGTCGAACAGCGCCCGGAGCTGCCCGTCGAGCTCGCATCGCCGGCCTCGTGCCGCCCGGCGTCCAATCCGGCGCCCGGGCGGCACGGTCCCGTCTCCTGCCCTTGTCTCGGCATCTCGCCGCCTGCCCCACTCCTCGGATGACGCCGGCCCAAGACCGGCCACGGCCGGGTCCCCAGCACCCCGCGGACCTCCGGTACCTTAGTGGACGCTACCCGAAAGGGCGCCGACCTGTAGAATAGGGGGGAGTCGCGAGACTGCGAGGCGGAACCTCGCTCGAGGAGTTGCATGCGCCTATTTGCATTTCAGGGGCTGCGCTATACCGCGCGGGCTGGGGACGCCGGCAGGCTGGCCGCGCCTCCTTACGACCAGATCGACGACGCGGCGCGTGATAGCCTCCACGCCGCCTCCCCTTACCAGTTCGCGCACCTGACGCGGCCGGTGGCCTCGGCGGGCACCGGCATCGGCGGCGGCGAGGCCGATCCGTACCGCCATGCCGCGGAGCTGCACCGCCGGTGGCTCCACGAGGGCATCGTCGCCCGTGACCCGGAACCGTCCCTCTATCCCTACGTCATCGATCTCGCCGGCGGCGGCCGCCGGCTGGGGGTCATGGCCCTGGTCGGCTACGCGCCGCCGTCGGAGATCCGTCCCCACGAGCAGACCATCGACAAGCCGCTCGCCGACCGGCTGGCGCTCCTGGAAGCGACCCGCGTCGACCTCGAGCCCGCGCTGCTGCTGGCCGAGGACGGCGGCCAGCTGGACACCCTGCTCGCCGCCGACCTGGAAAACCTCCAGCGGGACGCACCGTCCCGGCAGCTGCCGCCGCTGGTCGACTACCTCGACGATGCCGGCAATCACCACCTGCTGTTCCGCATCGCCGATCCTGCCCGCCTCGCGGTCTACCAGGAGGCGCTCGCGGCGCGGCCGGCCGCCATCGCCGACGGCCATCACCGCTACAAGGTGGGACAGCGCTTCGCGGCGGCGCACCATGCCGGCCCGGCCGGCGAAACCACCGCCGCCGGCGCCAAGCTGGCGGTGGTGACGAGCATGAGCTCCCACGCGCTGACCATCGATCCCATCCATCGCGCCTTGCGCCAGGCGATCGACCCGGCGCAGCTGGCGGCAGTCAAGGCCGCCCTGGCGCCAGGCGGCGCGGGCAGGGGGTCCGGGTCCCCGGTGGTCATCGGGCCCTTCCAGGGCGCTTCGGGCGGCGAGCTGGCGCGTGCGGTTGCGGCGGCGCCGCAGCCGGCCCTCGGCGTGTGGGTATCCGGGCAGCAGCCCGAGATCTGGCGGCTCGCGGCGTCGAGTGCGCCGGCGCCGCTGGTGGTCGAGATCTTCCAGGATGCGGTGCTGCCGGCCCTGGGCCTCGCCGCGGCTGCCGCTACGGACGGCACGCTGGCCTACCGCTCCGATCCCGGCGTCCTCTACGACCAGGTCCAACGTGGCGAGCTCGGCACCGGGTTCTGGCTGCCGCCGATGCGCCCCGCCGATTTCTCGGCCGCCATCGCACACGGCGAGTTGCTGCCGCCGAAATCGACCCGCTTCCTGCCGAAAGCGATGTCCGGCCTGGTTTGGAGCGACCACCAGTCGAAGGTCTCAGGCGTCGGCGAGCGGCCGGCCGCGGCCGCCGGCGCCAGGACGGCGATCTGAAGAGGAGCTGTGCATGCCCACCCGACACACCACCAAAGGCACACCGGTCGTACAGTTCGATCCGCAGCTCGAGGTGCCGCCTTACACCATCTTCCGGCGCCTCAAGGAGGGCGATCCGCCGCTGCTGATCGACGTGCGCCCGGCGGGCGGCCGCCTGGCCTTGATGGGCGCGCGCGCCCTGCCGGGTCCGGACTGGACCCCGCCGCCGGAGCTGGACGTGGTGCTGATCGACGACGACGGCTCGAACGCCGTGGGGGTCGCCCGCCGTCTGCAGGCGGCAGGCTTCCCTCGCGTGCGGGCGCTGTTCGGCGGCCTGCAGCTGTACGAGTTCTCGCTCGATCCCCAGGTCGTCGGGTCCGAGACCTATCTGATGAAGCGGCAGGCCTGATCTAGAAGCTGACCACCCGGCCGGCGGTCGCGGTCTTCCGCGACAGCGTCTGCCACCCCAGCACCGCGTCGACCGAGTCCTGCAACCGCGCCATGTCGAGCCCCAGGATGCGGCTCGAAGCACTGCAAGCGTAGACCCGTATCGAGCCCGCCTGCCGTCCCGACGCCATCAGCTCGGACAGCGGCGGCAGCGCGAGCGCTTCCAGGCGCTGCGCGGAGACCGGCGGCGCGGGGTCGAGCGCATCCCAGCGTCCACCTGCCCAGCAGTCCAGGGCGGCGAAGAACAGCGCGATCTCGACCTGCTCCCCGGCCGCCGCCGCGCTCGCCGCCAGCGAAGAGACCTGGAAACGCATCTCCCAGCTACCGCCGTGGGCGAGGATCAGCAGGTCGGACATCCGGGCATGCTGTCAGCTTTGGCCGCGTGCCGCCAGCCGTTGCCCCGGCTACGGGAAACGACCTACGACGGTCTCGATCCGGCAGGCGCGGCCGGCTCGCGCACCGTCCACGTGTCGCCGGCGGCCAGCAGGTCCTCGAGCTTGCCGGGACGGGCCTTCTCGAGGCCGTGGACCTGCTCCACGACGCCGGCCTCGTAGCTCGGCCTCTCCACGGCGCGCAGCACGCCGAGAGCCGTGGGGAGACCCGGGGGCAGCAGGTGGGCGGCCATGAAGGCGAGCGCCGGGTTGTCCAGCGTCTCGTCCCACACCAGGCAATCGTCGACAGTGCCGTTTTGAGCCAGAGGCTCGGAACCGATCTCGAACGCCTCGAAGGCGGCGCCGCGCAGGCGGATGCCGCGGTTGCGCCGCTTGCCGAAGACCAGCGGCTTGCCGTGCTCGAGCTGCACCGTCTGCTCCTCGCGGGTCTCCTTCTCGGTCATGTAGCCGAAAGCCTTGTCGTTGAAGATGTTGCAGTTTTGGTAGATCTCGACGAAGGCGGTGCCACGGTGGCGGGCGGCGCGGCGGAGGGTCTCCTTGAGGTGCTGCTGGAAGATGTCGACGCTGCGGGCGACGAACGTGGCACCGGCGCCCAGGGCCAGCGCCAAGGGGTTGAACGGCATGTCGATCGAACCGAAGGGCGTGGACTTGGTGCGCTTGCCGGGCTCGCTGGTCGGCGAGTACTGACCCTTGGTCAGGCCGTAGATGCGGTTGTTGAACATCAGGATCTTCACCCCGACGTTGCGCCGCAGGATGTGGATCAGGTGGTTGCCGCCGATCGACATCGAGTCGCCGTCGCCGGTGGCGATCCACACCTCGAGCTCCGGACGCGCCAGCTTGAGACCGGTCGCCACCGCCGGGGCCCGGCCGTGGATGGAGTGGAACCCGAAGGTGTTCATGTAGTACGGAAAGCGGCTCGAGCAGCCGATCCCCGACACCACCACGAACTTCTCGCGCGGGATTCCCAGCTCCGGAAAGACCTGCTGCACGGCCGACAGGATGGCGTAATCGCCGCAGCCCGGGCACCAGCGCACTTCCTGGTCGGTCTGGAAGTCCTTCTTCGACAGCGGCGGCGGCGCAAGGCGGCTGCCTGCTGCTCCGGCGGGTCCGGCGGCGGCGCCGGCGCCGTCGATCGTTGCGGCGTTTTCGGGTGGCATGATCTGAAGGTCTCTCGCGGTCTCAAGAAGGACGGACGGCGTCGGCACCCTGGCCGGG
>DATKFK010000423.1:0-3872 GCA_035544375.1 Thermoanaerobaculia bacterium | reverse complement strand
GTATAACGGCAATGGTTCATCCGGCGGCGGTACGTTTACCGTCAAGAACAGCATCTTCGACGGCAACGGTGCGGGTACGGGAGACGACATCGCCGTCGCCCACCAGGGAGTGGGATCGACGTATACATTCGATATCGAAGGCAACACGACGCGCCAAACCTTCGTCGCCGGCAGCGCCGTCTCGATCTCGGCAGATTTGAGCGGCACGTCGACGGCGACCGGCGTGCTGCAAGGCAAGATTCTCAACAACGTCGTGGGCAACCAGTCGGTGACCGACTCCGGTTCGGCTGTGGGCGATGGGATCGCCTTGCAATCCGGCGGCGCCGGGACCTTGACCGCCACGATTTCAGGCAACACTGTGCGCCAGATCGCCCAGGGGGACGCCTTGGGGGCCCTGGCAAGCGGATCGACCGATACCATGAACCTCACGATCACCACCAACGACCTGATGGTCGATACCGCCAATGTCAACAGCGGTCTCGGCATCAACCTCCAGAACGGTGGCAGCGGCAACTCAGACAAGCTCTGCGCCCATCTGTTCAGCAACGTGCAGGCTGTAGGCAATCCGGGAACGGCAGGCATCGGCGTCGCGGCCCTCGGTACCTCGACAATGAATCTCCAGGGATATGGCGGTGCCGCCAACAACAACGCCCAGATCGTCACTTTCCTCAATTCTACGGCGACGACGGTGACGCCTACCTCCGCGACCACCTTGGCCGGAGGCACGATCCAGGCGGCGCCATCTGCCTGCCCGACACCGCCTTGAGGTTGAACGATCAGGCACCCAAAACCGCCTGGCGGGCGGCCCTCGGACAGCGGGGTCGCGCGGCAGTGACTTGAACCAGCACCTGTAAGGAGGAAACGATGTCCGAACCGTTCCTATCGGAGATCAAGATCATGTCGTTCGGCTTCCCGCCGAAGGGCTGGGCGCTGTGCGACGGCCAACTGCTGCCGATCAACCAGAACCAGGCTCTGTTCTCGCTGCTCGGCACGACCTACGGCGGCGACGGCCGGGTCAACTTCGGACTGCCTGACCTGCAAGGGCGCACGGCGATGCACATGGGGAACAGCCACACGCTGGGCGAGAGCGGCGGCGAGCAGGCCCATACCCTCAGCATCTCCGAGATTCCAACCCATGTCCACACGGCCAACGCCGCTGCCGCTCCCAACGCGGGCAACTCTGTCGCCCCGACCGGCCAATATTTAGCGGGCGCACCGATGTGGGGAGGCACGGCGAACTTGACGAGCCTCCTGCCCTCGACCATCGGCAACGTGGGCGGCAGTCAGGCCCATCTCAACATGCAACCCTTCCTGACCCTGAGCTTCTGCATCGCGCTCCAGGGCATCTTCCCGTCGCAGACTTGAGGAGAGTCCATGTCCCAACCGTATGTCGGCGAGATCCGCATGTTCGCGGGCAACTTCGCCCCCGCGGGCTGGATGTTCTGCGAGGGGCAGCTGTTGCCGATTTCCGAGTACGAAACCCTGTTCAACCTGATCGGCACCACCTACGGCGGCGATGGCCAGAGCACCTTCGCCCTGCCCGACCTCCGGGGCCGGCTGCCAATTCACCAGGGCAACGGGTTCACGCTGGCCGAAACCGGCGGCGTCGAGGACGTGACCCTGACGGTCAGCCAGATCCCGGCACATGGCCACCCGTTCCTGTGCACGACCGACCTGACGTCAGCGTCGTCTCCGTCACCCTCGACTTTGCTGGCGTCGATGAACCTCGCCCTCAACGAGCTCTACTTTCCGGCCTCGGGGAGTGCCGCGCTCGCCCCCGGTTCGATCGGCTCCACCGGCGGCAGCCAGCCCCATAGCAACTTCCAGCCCTACCTCTGCATCGACTTCATCATCTCGCTGTTCGGCGTTTTCCCGTCGCAGACTTGAACGGAAAGGAACAGACATGGCCAATCCTTTTTTAGCCGAGATCCGCATCTTTCCCTTCAACTTCGCGCCCAAGGGCTGGGCGTTCTGCGACGGCCAGATCCTGCCGCTCAGCCAGAACACCGCGCTCTTCTCACTGCTCGGCACGACCTACGGCGGCGACGGCAAGTCGAACTTCGCCCTGCCCAACATGCAAGGCAATGCACCCATGCACCCTGGGCAGGGACCGGGCCTGTCCCTCCACGACCTTGGCGAGACTGGCGGCTCGGATACGGTTACGCTGCTCGAATCTGAAATGCCTGCTCACAGTCATTCTCTGACGGCAAACAGCCTCAACAGTGCCACCGCCCAAACTCCTGCGTCCAACCTGGGCCTTGCCAAGTCCAAGACGATCCAGGCTTACTTCCCTGGATCTCCGGTCCCAGCCACGACTACGATTGCCGACGTGGCAGTTGCTCCCGCTGGCGGTGATCAGCCGCACAATAACCTGCAGCCCTACCTGACCCTCAACTTCTGCATCGCCCTGCAGGGGGTCTACCCGCCGCGGACCTAGCGGCTGCTCGAGGACCGGGGCCGGCCGCCGCCATCGCGCGGGCGGGCGGCCCCGGACCGCCACCTGGAACTCGCGTGCTAGCATGCCTGCCATGCACAGCGGCATCGAGACCGGGTTCCTGCTCGACCGCCAATGGCACCTCATGAGGTCCGAGCCTGAAAGCAGCAAGCGGCCGGCACTCCTGCTGCTGGGGCGGGTGCTGGCCGATGCCGGTATTTCTTACGCGATCATCGGTGGGGTGGGTCTCCTGGAAACCGATCCCGCGGCGGCGGCGGAGCTCACCGAGGGAGAGACGGCGATCCTGAGCCGCCTGCCGTAGCCCCCGCAACCGCGCCAGTCGCCGACGGTCCCGGTCCGCTCGGTCCGCCTGGTCGGCCCTGCCCACCCGGGCCGCCCAGCCCCCCCGGCAGCTCGCCGCGCACGGCCAGCAGCTGCACCCTCGCATTCACTAGGGAAGCTGTCGCCTTGATCTCCTCGTCCCGGGCGTCGGCCAGGGCGGCCTGCCGGCTGTCCAGGTCGTCCGGATTGGCGCGGCCCTCGGCGGCCAGGGCCTCGGCGATGCGCAGGTCCTCCTCGGCCACGGCGGTGGACTGACGGGCCAGGTCGGCGGCCGCCTCGGCCTGGTCGAGAGCCGCCGTGGCGCGGTGGACGTCGATCTCGAGCTGCTCGGCGCGGGCTCGCTGCTGCTGCTTCGCGCGGTCGATGCCGGCCACGGCCTGGGCGGTGGCGTCGCGCAGGCGGCCGCCGCTCCATAGCGGCACGATGACGGCGAGCGCCACGCTCCAGTCGTCCTCCCGAAACTTGACGTAGAACTGGTCGATGCCGTTGGCGCGCGACAGGCGCGAGTACTGGGCGTCGGCGTCGACGACGATCTGGGCCAGGATGCCGCGGCGCAGGTCCGCGGCGCGCTCGAGCAGCTGGACCGAGCGGGCCGTGGAGACGAGCTCGGGATCGGCGGCAAGCGCCGCCTCGAGAGCGCCGGCACGAAGGTCGCGGCTGGGCTCGAGGGCGCCCGCCAGCGGGTCCTCCGGCAGCGCCAGCGGCGTGCCGGCGGCGAGACCGAGACGCCGGCGCAGCTCCCACAGGTCGGCGTCGCGGGAGGCCGCGACCTCCATGCGGCGCAGCCGGGCCTTGGCCTCGCGCAGCCGCGCCTGGGCGAGATCGAGGTCGGTGATGCGGGCCTCGGCATGCAGCGCGGCGGCGCGCCGGGACATCGCCTCGAAGGCGGTGAGCCGGCGCTCGGCGCCCGCCAGCTGCTGCTGCCCGCTCCAGCAGCGGGCGTAGAGGTCGGCGATCTCCCTCGCCGTCTGCACCTGCGCCCGCTGGAAGGCTGCCTGCGTGCCGGTGGCCTTGGCGCGGGACTGCAAGGCCTGGGAGCGCAGGTCGGTGTTGTACAAGCTCTGGTGGACATCGAAAGTGACGATCGCCGGCACCC
>DATKFK010000422.1:0-2775 GCA_035544375.1 Thermoanaerobaculia bacterium | reverse complement strand
CCGCGTGCTCCGCCTCCGGTTCCGTCGCCGCCTCCGCCTCCGCCTCCACATGGAGGGGGGAGGCGGCGGCGGTCTCGAGCGCCCCGGCCGGCCCTGCGGCCGAGGCGGCGATCGCGGCGGCGCTGTGCCGGCGCGCGGCGGCCTCGGCCTTCATCTCGGAAACCTCGTTGGGGGTCGGCTGCGTCACGCCGCGCATCGACAGGCCGACCTTCTTCTCGTCCTCCTCGATGCGCAGGATGCGGGTGCGGACGTAGTCGCCGACCGCGAAACGGTCCTCGAGCTTGACGCCGCTCGGCACGTCGATCTCGCTGACGTGGGCCAGGCCCTCGAGCCCGTTGTAGATGTCGATGAACAGGCCGAAGTCGGTGACGTTGACGATGCGGCCGCTCAGCACGTCGCCGACCTTGTGCTGGCGCGCGAACTCGTCCCATTCGTTGGGCATGAATTCCTTGATGGACAGCGACACGCGCTGGTTCTCGACGTCGATGTTGGTGATGCGCGCCCTCACCACGTCGCCCTTCTTGAGCACCTCGCTGGGATGCTTGACGCGCTTCGTCCAGCTCATGTCCGAGACGTGGATCAAGCCGTCGATGCCGTCGGTGATCTCGACGAAGGCGCCGAACTCGGTCAGGTTGCGCACCTTGCCTTCGATCACCGTTCCCTCGGGGTGGGTGTCGGACAGCTCCTCCCAGGGGTTGCGCTCGGTCTGGCGCAGCGACAGGCTGATGCGGCGCTGATCCATGTCGAGCTCGGAGACGATCGCCTCCACCTCGTCGCCCACCTCCAGGATCTTGGCCGGATTCACCACCTTCTTGGTCCACGACATCTCGCTGACGTGGATCAAGCCCTCGACGCCCTCCTCGATCTCGACGAAGGCGCCGTAGTCGACGAGCGACACCACGCGGCCGCGCACGCGCGAACCGATCGGATATTTCTTGTCGACCAGCGTCCAGGGATCGTCGCCCTTCTGCTTGTAGCCGAGCGACACCCGCTCGGTCTCGGGATCGAACTTGAGGATCACCACCTCGACCTCGTCGCCCACCGAGAAATGCTCCGAGGGATGATTGACGCGCCCCCACGAGATGTCGGTGATGTGCAGCAGGCCGTCGATGCCGCCGAGGTCGATGAACACGCCGTAGTCGGTGATGTTCTTGACCACGCCCTTGAGCCGCGCCCCCTCTTCGAGCTTCTTCAGGGTCTCGGCCTTCTTCTTGACCAGCTCGGTCTCGAGCACCGCCTTGCGCGACAGCACGATGTTGTTGCGCCGCCGGTCCAGGCTGATGACCTTGAATTCCATTTCCTGGCCGCGCAGCGACTCGAGGTTCTTGACCGGCTTGATGTCCACCAGCGAACCGGGCAGGAAGGCGCGCAGGCCGACGTCGACGGTGAGGCCGCCCTTGATGCGATCGGTGATGCGCCCCTTGATGACCCGGCCTTCCTTGTAGGCGCGCTCCACCTCCGTCCAGCGACGCATGCGCTGCGCCTTGATGCGCGACAGCAGGACGTGGCCCTCCAGGTCCTCGGTCTTTTCGAGCAGCACGTCCACCTCTTCGCCGACCGCCACCGTCAGGCGGCCTTCGCGGTCGGTGAACTCCTCGATCGGGATCAGGCCTTCCGACTTGTAACCGACGTCCACGATCACCGAGTTGGAGGTCACTCCGATCACGCGTCCGGGGACGATCTCTCCCTCGGTGAGATTGCGCATGCTCTCGTCATACAAATCGAGGAGCTTCTGGTAGTCCTGCTGCTCCTGGTGTTGCTCCTCCCCGTCGGACTCAGCCGTCATGGTGGGCTGGTCCTGGCTTTCTTCACTGGCCGGCATAAAAAGACGTACCTCCTTGGGCATGGGATTCTGACGCTTGGCCTCGAGTCTCCATCGGCTGCCCTGCGTCTGCCTGGGAATCGGCCGGCAGCCGCCTGACTCTCACGGCGCCTCGAAGCGCCCCAAACAGCCGCCGTCGCAGCGCCCCACACAGCGGATGGGAGAAAAGAAACCATCGAGTTCCACTTAACTTGTTGAGAACTCGGGACGTAAGAGTATAGGGCCGCAACCCCGAAGTGTCAACCGCGGTTACCCGCCGCAGGTAGCCGCGGCGCTGACGGCGGCCGGCCACGCCTCATCCGCCGGGACTGCCGCCGGCTCAGTGGTTTGAGCGACGCCCGCCCCGCTCGCGACGCTCACCACGCTCGCCACGGCCGCCGCCCTCGCGTCGTTCGAGGCTGCCGGCCTTGTCCGCGCCAGGGCGGCCTGGCGGCCCAGCCCCGCCACCCAATCCAGCCATTCGGCGAGCACCACCAGCGTCCACAGGGCCCGGGCATGGTCGCGCTCCCTCCGCAGGTGCTCGCCGAACAGCGCCACGGCCGCCGCCTCGTCGACACCCGCGCCGCCCAGCCGCCCGGAGGTGAGGCGCTCTTCGGCCCAGGCGCGCAACGGCCCCCGCAGCCATGACGCCAGCGGCACCGACAACCCCCGCTTGCGCCGGTGCACGACCCGGTGCGGAAGATATCGCAAAGCGTAGCGTTTCAGGAAGACCTTCGTTGCGAGCCCGCGCACCCGCTGATCGTCTCGCAGGCCGGCGGCCAGCTCCATGACGTCGCGGTCGAGGAACGGCGCCCGCAGCTCGAGCGCGAAGTGCATGCTGGCGCGGTCGGCCTTGGTCAGCAGCCCCTCGGCGAGCGAGGTCTCCAGGTCATGCTGCTGCACGCGGTCGAGGACGGACCCGCTTGCAATGTCGGCGCCCTGCAACGATGCCTCCGTACGGCTCGTTTGCGGGG
>DATKFK010000421.1:0-4201 GCA_035544375.1 Thermoanaerobaculia bacterium | reverse complement strand
GCCTCCTTGAGCCCGGCGTCGATCGCCGGGCGGAGCTCCGCCATCGATGACTTGGCGGTCACCACCTGGATGGTCAGATCGCTCATGAGTCCCGAACCCTACCACAGCCATCCGTCGCCGCCGAAGGTTCGGCCCTGCTTCCTGCCACCGCCACCGCCTTGCCGGCGCCCTGCCTGCCACCGCTGCCAACCGCCTGCCGCGCCACCGCCTTGCCGGCATCTGCCTGCCACCGCCAGCGCCCTGTCTGCCACCGCTGCCAACCGCCTGCCGCCGGCGACCGCCACGGGAACTTTCCCCGGCCCGGCGCGGTTTTTCCTGTCGAGGAGCCTGTGCGCCTGTGCGCGCGCCGCGTCGCCATCCCCAGCCGCCTTTCCCACCCGGCCCCCACGCGGCAACGGCCACGCGAGCGACGGAACGCCGGCAGGCACCTTTGGCGAACCACGCCGAAAGCTCTACTATCTAGGATCATGATGATGACGCGCGCGATCGCTCCTGCCCTTGCTCAGCTCCTGCTGATCGCCACCCTCCCGACCGCACCGTCCCCGGCCCACGCCGCCGCCCTGGCAGCGCCGCCCGCCACCCTGCCGGCCATCCCGGACCGGACGGCGCAGCAGCCGCCGCCTGCCGCGGGCGCTCCCGGACCTCCGATCGTCGTCTCGGACGAGAAGATGATGACCGAGGTACTGCAGGCGATCATCGAGGGCAGGCAGGAATACGGCGTCACCGACAATCCCGCCGCGCTCGCCCGCATCAACCGCATCGGCTTCGAGCTCGCCCAGCACGCGGACTTCTACAAGTACCCGTTCACTTTTTCCCTGCTGGACATGCCCGAGCCCAACTCCATGGCGTTTCCCAGCGGCGACATCCTGGTCACCCGCGGCATGATCGACCTGGTCGGCTCCGACGACGACATGCTGGCCTGCGTGCTCGGCCACGAGATCGGCCACGTCATCAAGGAGCATTACCTCCACATGTCGCGCCGCGCGACGCTCCTGGGCATCCTCGGCAACCTGCTGGTGGCCGGGGTCCTCATCAGCTCCGCCAAGAACCCGCCGCGGACCGGGGTCGAGGGTCCCTACGACCCGCGCGTCGGCTACGATCCCGGCGGCGGCAACCGCGTCGAAGGAGCGGCCGCGGCCAGCCTGATCGTCAGCGAGCTGATGCTGCGCAGCTTCAGCCGCGAGCACGAGGACGAGGCCGACCAGGTGGGCCAGCGCCTGGCTGCCGACGCCGGCTACAACCCGGACGGCGCCGAGCGGCTGTGGCGGAAGATGGAGTCCCGCGCGCCGCAGCTGCGCGAGTACGGCTACCTGCAGACCCACCCGTTCGTGCTCGAGCGCATCCGCGCCGCCGAGGCGCGCAAGGGCAGCTGGAGCATCCAGAAGCCGCAGCGCGCCGACCTCTTCCGCCAGCGCACCCAGCAGGTGTTGGTCGCCTACGCGCAGAAGCAGCGCATCAAGGACCTGACCTCGCCCAAGAAGCGGCAGCAGCGGCAGCCGGACAGCCCCGGCCGGGGCGAGGTGCAGCTCGAGCCGCCCAAGCCCCCGCAGTCGATCAGCGACCTGGTGACCGAGCTGGCGCTCGCCACCTGGCCGCTGGGCAAGACCGCGGACTCGATCCGCCTGGCTCGCCTCCACCACTTCCGCGATTCCAAGCTGGCCGAGTGCCCCGGCGTTCGTCTCGGCGCCGCCGACGACGAGCCTGCCGCCGGCACCCCCGGCGCCGGCGGCGGCCGGCAGCGCGGCGGCGGACGCGGCGGCGGCGACCGCGACAGCGGCATGCGCATCGCCCGCATCCCCGGCATGGAGGCGGGTGCCTGTGCGCCCGAGCTGCACGACTATGGCGCCGTGATTCGCACCTACCGCAAGGAGCTGGCCGAGGTGCAGTCGCTCGACCCGATGGGCCCGACGCCCCCCCTGGTGCCGACCCTCAACTACGAGGTGGACCAGCTCGAAGCGCAGCGCAAGGCGCTCTATCCTCGCGCGCTCTCGGTCTGGAAGGAAGGCGTCTACGAAACCGCCTTCCTGGTCGCCTTCGTCAGCAACTTCCCCGACTCTCCCGAGATCCCCACCGTGGCGCTGGCGCTGGGCGACGCCTACAGCCGGACCGGCAACGAGGTCGAGGCGGTCGCCCAGTACCTCACAGCCTGGAACGCCGCGCCCGAGAGCAGCTTCGGCCAGCGCGCCCGCACCGGCCTGCGCAACCTGACTCCCAGCCTCAAGGAGCTCGCCGCCTTGCAGGAGCTTGCCGATCAGGAGCGGGACCCCCAGATGGGGCGGCTGGCGAGCGAGCGCCTGGCGACCATGTCCCACATCTACGACGACGTCGCCAACGGCGCCGAGTACCTGCGCCGCTATCCCGCCGGCGAGTTCGTGGTGCCGGTGCTCGACCGCCTCAACGTGCTGGCCGACAACCTGTACGGCGAGGTGGTGCTCTACCAGGGTTTCGGCGACGTCACCAAGGCGCTCGAGCGGATCAACAAGATCCTGACCAACGCTCCCCTCTCCCCGGCCGCCGAGAAGCTGCGCGACCGGGCGGTGCTGGTCGCCGACAAATCCGGCTGAGCGCCGGGCGCGCGCCGCGCGGCCGTCCAGACCCGGTGCACCGTCGCGCCGCCTACCAATCCGGGGCCCCTTCGGCGGCAGGTCCGATCTGTGCCCCGCTCAGGGGACGAGTGGATTGCGTGTCGCGAGCTCCGGAAGACGCGAGAAGTAGCGGTCGGCGGACCATAGCTCGGACACGCCGTGGCAAAGGCACAGGGCGGCGATGCGGGCATCGTGCACCTTGGCGCCGGTCACGCGCCCCGCGGCGCTGGAAATACGGCCGTCTGTTCGGCTCGAGATGCGCGCCCCTACCCCAGGTCCACGTCGTCGGGGCCCTCGCCGGTGTCGGCGGCGGCATCGTAGGGAAGGCTCGCGGCCAGCTCGCGCCCGGCCGTCTCGATGCCGTGGATCAGCCCGCCGGTGAAGTCGCCGGCGCGGAAGCGCTCGGCGATCGCCGCGCTCACGTCGTCCCAGAACTCCTGCCCCACCCGGGCGTGGATGTCCTCGTCCCCCAGCACGACGAACTTCCGCCGCGCTGGCACCACGAAGATGAGCACGCCGCGATGCCCCAGGCGGGTGAACGCCCGCTCGGCGGCGCGCCGCACGTCGCCCCAGAAGAAGGGCGCCAGCGAGACCCGCACCCGCCCCGAGGTCTGGTGCTCCGCGGCGGCGATCGCCTGGCGCACCCGCTCGACGTCGACCTTCTTCAGCAGCCGGGCCCGCGCCAGGAACATGCCTCGACCTCCTCGTCAGCCTGGATCTTTCCCGCCCTTGCGTCGCGAGGTGCCGGCCGCGCTCTGCGCCTGCCCGATGGCAGACACCTCACCACGACCCCGAGGCGCCGCCGCCGCCCGAACGTCCGCCTCCCCCCGAGAACCCGCCGCCGCCTCCCCCGCCGCCGCCGCCGCCCCCGCCGCTGAAGGTCATCAGCAGCCAGAACGCCAGCCCGGGGTGGGTGATGAGGAACAGCAGGACCGCAACGATAAGGATCCACTTGACGACGTTGTAGAGCAGGCCGTGGTGGACCACCGGCCGCGCCGCGCGCAGCGCCCCGGGCGGCGCCCCCTCCTCCGGCGTCGATCCGGGGGCGGCGCCCGGCGTCGCCCCCAGGTCGGTGCCGGTCGCGGCCTGCGCCTCGATGGTGCTCCAAGGCTGGCCGTCGATCACCGCCAGCGTGGCGTCCACGGCATGGGTGATCGCGCCGTCGTGGTCGCCGGCCGCGAGGCGCGGCACGATGACCTCGCCGATGAGGCGCGAGGCGATGGCATCCGGGACCTGCCCTTCGAGGCCGTAGCCGACCTCGAAGCGGACCTTGCGGTCGCCGGCAAAGACGAACATCGCCAGCCCGTCGTCGATCCCCTTGCGGCCGACCCGCCAGGCGGCGAAGGCCCGGACCGTGAAGTCCTCCAGCGGCGCGGCGCCCGTCGTGTCGCCGATCCACACCAGCACCTGGTGTCCGGTGCGGGCCTGGTACGCCTCGAGGCGCGCGTCGAGCGCCGCGCGGACCCCGGGGGAGAGGAACCCGACGTTGTCGGTGACCCAGCGGGTCGGCGCCGGCGGCACCGCAGGGGCGCCCGACGCCGCCGGCGCCGCCGCAACCGCCGCGTCCGCCGCCGCCCCGCCGCCGGCCACCACGCCCCCGCCTGCCAAGCCGATGA
>DATKFK010000420.1:0-5366 GCA_035544375.1 Thermoanaerobaculia bacterium | reverse complement strand
TACAGCGAGCCGCCGAAGCCCGGGACGTAGACGAAATCCTCCCACAGCGCGGCATGGAAGACCGGCTCCCAGATCGGAATGTTGCTCGCCACCACGCGGTAGGGGACCGGCTTCCAGTCGCTGCGGAAGGTCCAGGTCCGCGCCAGGGAGCCACCCACCCAATCCAGGCGCTCCTCGTTCCAGGTCTGCGTCTGCCAGGTCGCCAGGCCGGTATAGGCGCCGGACTTGGCTTCCATGTACACGGCGCTGCCGTCGACGAGCGGCGTCTGGTAGTGCACCAGCAGGTCGCCGCCGGTCACCGGGTCGAACTGCTCCGCCGTGGCGAAGGGGTCGAAGGTCAGCGTGGCCAGGATCTCGTCGGGCGGCTGGCCGATCGAGAAGACGGCGCCGGTGTGCCGCGGGTTGCCTCCCCATTGCGGCCAGCCTCGTCCCTGCCTGCCGCCGTCCGTGGCGGCGGCGAGCGGGGCCCCCAGCAGGAGGGCCAGGATGCTGCAAATGCTTGCTCTCAACGCCGCTCCTCTCACCGCCGCTCCTCTTTCAGCCCCTTCTCGGCGTCCTGCCCGGCGGCGGCCTTGGCGTCTTTCGCCGCCGCCTTGACCTCTCCGGCCGCTTTGACCTCTACGGCCGCTTTGGCGGCCTTGGCGTCCTTGGCCGGCTTGGCGGCCTTGTCGTCCCTGGCCGCCTTGGCGTCCTTGACCATGCGCCGTACATCCGCCAGCAGCTTCCTGGCGTCGTAGACGATCCCATCCTTGATGGTGTATCGGACGCCGCCCCTGCGCACCACCCCGTCCTTGTCGTCGAGCTGGATCACGCCGGTGCCATAGAGCACGGCGAGGTTCTGCAGCGGGTTCTGCTCGACGACGACGAGGTCGGCGAGCTTGCCAGGCTCGACGCTGCCGAGGTCGCGGGCGAGCCCCAGCGCCTCCGCCCCCTTGAGCGTCGCGGCACGGATCACCTCCAGCGGATGGAAACCTGCCTCGCGCAGCAGCTCGAGCTCGCGCACGTAGGCGAAGCCGTAGAGCTGGTACAGGAAGCCGCTGTCGGTGCCCACCGTCACCCGCCCGCCGCGGTTCTTGTACTCGTTGACGAAGGTCATCCACAGCCGGTAGTTGTGCTTCCACTCCACCTCGTCCTCGGTGGTCCAGTGGAACCAGAACGAGCCGTGGTTCTTGCGGCTGGGCTGGTAGAAATCCCACAGCGACGGCAGGGTGTACTCGTCGTGCCACTCGGCGCGCCGGGCGCGCATCAGGTCGCGGGTCGCCTCGTAGATGTTGAACGTCGGATCGATGGTGAAATCGAGCGCGATCAGCTCGTTCATCACCTCGTTCCAGCGCGGCGAGTACGGCGGGGCCGCCTGGCGCCACAGCCTCCCGGCTTGGCCGAAGCGGTGCGATTCGTCGGCATAGTTGTAGTCGAGCGGGTAGTCCTGCACCGTGCGGTCGGTGAACAGCGCCTCGGGCAGGCCATACCAGTGCTCCATCGAGGTCAGGCCCCAGCGCGCGGAATCGAGCGCCGTCACCCGCGCGACCTCCATCTGCGCGTGGTGGCAGGCGGTGCGCAGCCCGCGGCGCTTCGCCTCCTCGATCGCCGCCTTCATGATATCCGGGCGGTAGCCGAAGAACTTCACCCCGTCAGCGCCCTTTTGCGCCATCTTCGCCACCCACGCCCGCGCCTCGTCGGGAGTGGTGAACGGCGCGTCACGGTCCTGGCCGAAGGCGATGTAGGCCAGGATGCGCGGCGCGGTGATCTCGTTGCGCGCGCTCCTGGCCTTCTCGCGCAGCGTCCAGTCGGTGCCGTCGAAGCTCCCCGGGTCGCGGATGGTGGTGACGCCGTGGCCCATCCATAGCTTGAAGACGTACTCGGCCGGCGTCCCCTGGTCCTTGCCGCCGATGTGGGCGTGCATGTCGACGAAGCCCGGCAGCACGTACTGGCCGGAGAGGTCGATCTCCTTGTCGCCCTTCTGCGCCTTGGGCCGCTTGTCGGGGTCGATGCCTCCCGGCTGGCCGACGCTCTCCACCCGCACGATGCGGTTCTTCTCGATCACGATGTCGACAGGACCGATCGCCGGCGCGCCGGTGCCGTCGATCACGATGGCGCCGCGCAGGATGAGCCGGGCGAAGGGTCCCTCGCCCTCGGCGCGCGGCGGCGCGGGCGGGATGGACTTGTCCTTGGCCGCTTTCGGCGCCGGGACCTGCTCCGTCCCGCCGCCCGCAGCGGCGCCCTTGCCCGCGGCCACCGGCGTGGTCCCGGCGCCGGGCGCCGCCACGCCGAGGAGGACCACCACCACGCCGCCGAGGCAGCTCCGTCTCCACCGCAGGGCTCTCATGCGCAGGCTGCTCCTTTCAGCTCTCCGAAACCGATGAAGCCGGTCGGGTGTCTCGATCGATCGAGGCGTACGCGCGCAAATCTACACCAGCAACCGGCCGGGGTGCGCCGGGCGCGCCGGAAGCCGGTTGACTCCTGGGGGCCGGGCGTCTAGTGTGCGCTGGTCGTCCTTGACCGGCCATCGAGGCAGTCCTGATGAAGACGAGGCACATCGTCGCGGCGCTGTCGCTCGCCGCCACCGCCTTGCCGACGGCCGGTCCTGGCCGGACGGCGGCCCCGGTCGCGGCGGCCCCACCCCCGGTCCGAGCGGCGCCCCCGCCCCTTCCTCTCGACCGCGCCGCGCTCGCCGCCCGCGTCCGCGCGGAGATGCTCCACGCCTGGCATGGGTACGAGCGCCATGCCTGGGGGCACGACGAGCTGAAACCGATCAGCAAGACGGCGCGCGACTGGTACGGGTCGCCGTTGCTGATGACCCCGGTCGATGCACTCGACACCTTGCTGCTGATGGGTCTCGACGAGGAGGCCGCGAAGGCGCAGGAGCTGATCGTCGAGCGGCTCTCGTTCGATCAGGACCTCTCGGTCAAGAACTTCGAGATCACCATCCGCATGCTGGGGGGCCTGCTGTCGAGCTGGCAGATGACCGGCGATCCGCGCCTGCTGCGGCTCGCCGAGGACCTGGGAAAGCGGCTGCTGCCGGCCTTCGACTCGCCGACCGGCATGCCCTATACCTTCGTCAACCTGCGGACGGGCGCGACCCGCGGCCCGCGCAGCAACCCCGCCGAGATCGGCACCCTGCTGCTCGAGCTCGGCACGCTGGCACGCGCCACCGGCAGGCAGGTCTTCTACGACCGGGCCAAGCGCGCCCTGGTCGAGCTCTACGGCAGGCGCTCGCCCCTGGGCCTGGTGGGCGAGGAGATCGACGTCGAAACCGGCCGGTGGACGAGCCGGGCCAGCCATGTGGGTGGCGGCATCGACTCCTATTACGAATATCTCCTCAAGTGCTCGCTGCTGTTCGGCGACGCGGACTGCCACCGGATGTGGCGCGAGAGCATCGGCGCGCTCGACCGCCACCTGGCGGACGACGCTCCCACCGGGCTCTGGTACGGCCAGGTGGACATGCTCACAGGCAAGCGCACGGCCACCGAGTTCGGAGCGCTCCATGCGTTCTTTCCGGCGGTGCTGGCGCTCGGCGGCGACCTCGGGCGCGCCAGCCGCCTGGAGGCGTCCTGCCTCAAGATGTGGAACCTCCACGGCATCGAGCCCGAGGTGATCGACTACCGCACGATGCGGGTGGTCGCCGCGGGCTACCCGCTGCGGCCGGAGATCGTCGAGTCGGCCTACTACCTGCGCCACTTCACCAACGATCCGCGTTACCTCGCGATGGGCAGGACCTTCCTCGCCGGGCTGCTGGCGCACTGCCGGACCGATGCCGGCTACACGGTGCTCGCGAGCGTCGTCACCAAGGAGCAGGGAGACCTGATGCCGAGCTACTTCCTGGCCGAGACGCTCAAGTACCTGTACCTGATCTTTGCCCCGGACCAGGCGCTCGACTTCGACCGCGTGGTCTTCAACACCGAGGGCCATCCCCTGCGCCGCGACTTCCGGCCGCCCCGCCGCTGACGGCGCCCGCCGTCCGCAGAGCACCGATCGTCGCGGGAGCGAAGACCGGGTGGCCGGCCCCCCCGGCCACCTCTCGATGCCATGCCTCCCCGCCCGTTCGGGCGGCCCACGGCGCCTGTCGTGGGTATAGCCTCAATCAAGGATATGGTGAAAAAATTCACTCTTCGGCGACCAGGGCACAGCCATGCACTCCCCCGACAACCTGCAGTGCAGCTACAACCCGCTGCTGGTCTTGCTGTCCTACCTGATCTCGGTCGCCGGCTCGTACTGCGCGCTCGATTGTGGGCTCAGGCTGAGGCACCTCCGTGGCAGGAGCCTGGCCGGCTGGCTCGGGGTGGCGGCGCTGGCGATGGGCGGGGGCGCCGTCTGGTCGATGCACTTCATCGCGATGGCAGCTTGCCGGTTGCCCGTGACGGTCAGCTACGACCCGACGCTGACGCTCGCCTCGTTCCTCGTTGCGGTCGTGGTGACGGGCGTCGGGCTCTACGTCGTCGGCAGCGATCCGGCCAGGCTGGTGCGCCTGGTGGGCGGCGGCGGCTTCATGGGGATCGGCATCGCGGCGATGCACTACACCGGAATGGCGGCGATGCGCTTGCCCGCCGCGATCGCCTATGACCCGGTCCTGGTCGTCGCTTCCTTCCTCATCGCGATCGCCGCCGCGCAGCTGGCGCTGTGGTCGGCCTTCAACCTGCGCCGGGGGTGGTGGCCGCGGATCGGCAGCGCCCTGGTCATGGCGGGAGCCGTCTGCGGGATGCACTACACCGGCATGACCGCCGCGGTGTTCGTTCCGAACCAGCGGCCGATCGTGGGGCCGCCGCCGGCGCTGACGGCCGACGAGCTCGGCTACACGGTCTTCTGGGTCACCCTGCTGGCGCTCGCCCTGATCCTGATGGAGAGCCGTCTCACCGATGCCAGGCGAGTCGCCGGGGCGCTCCGCGAGAGCGAGCAGCGCTACCGGGCGATGTTCGAGTCGGCCCAGGCCCTCGCGGCGAGGCTGACGGCGGTGCGGGACGAGGAGGCGGCGCGCATCGCGCGCGAGGTCCACGACGAGCTCGGACAGGCGCTCACCACGCTGGGCCTGGACGTGGCGTGGCTCCGCCAAAAGCTCGCCGCCGGGCCGATGCCGGCGGCCGAGATCCTGGCCAAGCTGTCGTCGATGAGCCAGATGCTCGAAACCACCATGGACGCCGTGAGCCGGATCACCACGGACTTGCGCCCGGCGATCCTGGATCGGGTTGGGCTCGAAGCGGCGATCGAGTGGTACGTCGAGGATCTCGCCAGGCGGACCGGTGTCTCGTGCCGGGTCCGCTGCGACCTCGACGGCAGGACCCTCGACCCGGTTCACTCCACCGCCGTCTTCAGGATTCTCCAGGAAACCCTCACCAACGTCACCCGCCACGCCGGCGCCAAGGTGGTCGACA
>DATKFK010000419.1:0-4724 GCA_035544375.1 Thermoanaerobaculia bacterium | reverse complement strand
CGACCGCCGGCCGTTGATCGGCGGCCTCCAGGAGCTCGGCCGAGAGCCGCCACATGCGCAGGAAGCGCTGGTTGTGGGACACCATGCGTCCCTGCTGGCTGATGACCACGATGCCGTCGGCGGTCGACTCGAGCGTCGATTGCAGCAGCGACAGCGCGCGGCGGGCGGCTGCCACGGCCTCGCCGTGCTCGGCGGTCGGGTCGGGCGGGCGCGGTGCGGGCGCGGCAGCCCCCACCTCGCCCGAAGACGGTTCCAGACCCTGCGCTTGAACCGATGGCGCGATGGGATGGCTCCTTTGGCTGGCGAGGCGGCTCTCGGCCTTGCCCCCGCCGGCGCTGGCGTCGGTCCTTCTTGGCAAGGTATGACGGCTGCTTAGTATAGCGGCAGTGGTACCATGGACGCCTGCTCGATGCACCACAACATCATCCGGGATGGGGGAATGGCGGCCGGCGGCCGGAGGGAAGGTCGGATGCAGGCGGGGAATCAGGCCTGGCGGCGAAAAACGGAATGGCGGCGGCGGCCAGGCACAGTGTGGCGTCCCGGGCCGCAACAGGGTTACGTCGCCAACTGGAACTTGACTGCCGGGATGGCTATCGCTTTGGCGTAAGAGGCGCTATCATCTTCGATAACGAACGGAGAGGGTGGAAACGACAAATGAAAAAGTCGAGGCGTCAAACCGGTACGTCGCAGGAGGGGGGAGGAGCCGTAATCTCCCGAGAGATGTCCAAAGCCGAAGGGGCGCGCATCACCGCGATGCTGCAGTCGGCCATCCGGCTGTCCAACCTGACCTACCGTGACGTCGAACGGGAGCTGGGCTGGAGCGTTGGGACGATCACCCGGCTGATGCGCGGCGGGCTCGAGTTCAAGCTCAAGCACCTGTTGAGCATCTTGCGCGTGATCCACTTCTCGCCCGCTCGCCTGCTCGCCGTGGCCTATCCCTACACCAAGGGAGACAGCCCGGCCGAGGATCGCCTGCAGCGGCTGCTCGAAAACATGCACGGCGAGCCCGAAACCTGGGAAAGGTCGGCGGCGCCGGCCGCGACGACGCGGCCCAAGCAGACGGTGACGCAAGAGGACGTCGACTCCATGGTCATGGTGTCGCTCCGCAAGCTGATCCGCGGCGTCGAGGACCGGTCCGACGGCGCCGGCGGCGAGCCGGAGTAAGGCCCGGCGCCGAGGAAGGGCCGGCCTGGCCCGGGCGCCGGGCTGGCCCCGGGCCCCGGGCGCTGACGTCTCAGGCCAGGTAGGATTGCAGGCGCGCCTGCGGGTTCCCCTGGGCGGCGTGCATGAACCGCACGAGGTTCTCGAGCGGCATGGCCGGGGCCGTGGCACGGAAGCGCAGGGACGTCTGCAGCAGCTGCATGGCGACCGCCGGCTCGCGGGGGAGGTCGAGCCGCAGGAAGCCGGCGGCGGCGTCGGCGGCCATGGCGCGGCCGCGCTCCAGCAGGCCGGCAGCCACCAGCATCGAGGCGTGGTCGAGCTCCACCAGGCTGACGCCATAGGCGTCGCCGAAACGCATCAATCCTTCACGGGTCGCGGCGAACGCGCGCTCGGCGCCGGCGAGATCCCCGGCCGCGGCGGCGATCTTGGCCTGCAACCAGTGCAGGCGCGCCACCAGGCTGAGGCGCCCGCGCGCCGGCCACAACCCGCGGCTGCGCCACAGCAGCGCCCGCGCCGCGCGCCAGCGCCCGGCCTCGGTCAACAGCATGCCCAGGTTCTGGACCGCCGCCAGGGTCACGGTCGGTGCGCGGCGCGGTCCGACCAGCAGCAGCGCGTCGCGGGAAGAGTCGGCGGCGCTTTGCGGCTCGCCCGCCTCGGCGGCGTAGATGGCGCGGCTGACCAGGACCTGGGCCATGGCCACCGGCCGCCGGTGGCGGCGATAGACCTCGAGAGCGTCGTCGAGAACGTCGGCGGCGGCCCGGCGGCGGCCCTGGTCGCCGAGCAGGCGGGCCTGGATCTCGAGGATGCGGGCTCCCACCAGGGGGTCGCGCGCGCCGAGATGGAACCGTTCCATCGCCGAGTCGAGGGCGCTCTGCGCCGCCGCGTGCTGGCCGAGGACGCGCCGCGCGTTGGCGGTCTCGGCCGCCGCCCGGCACCGCAGGTCGTTGACGCGCGCCGTGCCGAGGCGCCCGGGATCGAGGGTCTCGGCGATCACGCCCGCGTGCTCGGCATGGTCGAACATCCGCCGCGGGTCGTCGAAGCGGAGGTCCCAGCTCGAGCGCAGCAGCGCCTCGACCGCGACGTCGCCGGCGAGCGGGCGGCGCAGCAGCACCAACCCGCGCAGGCCACGCTCGTCGAGCACCGCCACGGCACGCTCGACCCGCGGGTCGCGGCGACGGTGCCCGCCCGCCGGCCGCCGCGCGGCCAGGACGTCCGCCAGCGCGCGCTCGCAGTCGGCCCGCAGCGGTCCGAGCGCCGCCTGGGGGTCGCGGCGCAAGGTCTCGGCGGCGGCGGCGTCGAGCCAGGGGACCAGGGACGGAGCGATCGCCGCTCGACACGCCTCGCAGCCGCTGCGCAGATGGGCGCGGGCGGCGCGGGCCCGCGGACCGGCCAGCTCGCCGCGCGCCAGGTCCGCGAGCTGCTCCGGCGTCGGATGCGCTGCGGCGCGGGTGGAGACGATGGCGGTCGGTCGGCGATGGTTCAGCGGCGGCTCCCGGGAGGCGTCATCGGCAGGCGGCGTGCGGGCGACGGGCCGGCGCCGGCGCCAGGTCACGACAGGAAGTTGTGGAAGCTCAGCTGGGGATCATGCTCGGCAGCGCGCATGAACTCCACCATCTCCTCGATCAGCACGGCGGTCGTCGCCAGGCGGAACTTGACGGTCGATTTGAGCAGCATCATCGCCACCGCCGCCTCGCGCCCGATGTTGAGGCCGAGGAACACGTCGGCGGCTTCGAGCGCCTCGCGGCGAGCATCCTCGTCGCGCCCCTGGCGGATGTGCAGCACCGCCAGGTCGAGCAGCACCAGGGTGGCCATGTAGGGCTGGCCGATCTCGGCGAAGCCGCGGCGCGCCTCCTCGAGATCGCGCTCGGCGCGCTCGGGCTCGTCGATGCCGGCGTGGATGCGGCCCTCGAGCAGGCGCAGCTTGAGGCGAAGCACGCGCCCGCCGTACTGCTGGTAGAGCGGCTGGTTGCGCCAAAGGAGGGTGCGTGCCTCGCGGTACTTGGCGCAATCGACCAGGATGTTGGCGAGGTTGTGGATGGCGAGCAGGGCCAGCTCGGGGTGGGTGGTGGGGTCGATCAGCGCCAGGCCCTCGGTGAGCAGCTTGAGCGCCTCTTCGGTACGGCACGCGTAGCCGCAGTACATGCCCTTCTTGATCAGCGTGTCGCCCACCAGGTGCGGCTCGCCGTGCTCGCGGTAGACGTTGATCGCGCTGTCGAAGGCCGCCAGGGCGGTCGCGAAGTTGCGGCGGTCGCCCGAGACCTGCGCCTGGATGACGAAGAGGCGCGCCGCCATCAGGCGGTTTTGGGTGCCCATGCGGAAGAACTCGAGGGCCTCGTTGAGACTGGCCTGGGCCTCCTCGGGGCGGCCGATGACGCGATAGGCGTTGGCCAGCTCGATCGCGGCACGGCTCTGCAGGTCCCGCACGTGCTCGCCGCCGTAGCGCTTGGCGCTCAGGCCGGCGGCGACGACGGTGGCGAGCTCGCAGAGCTGCACCATCTGCCGCGGATCGTCGTGGCGCAGCGACCAGCTGCGTTCGAGCAGCGCCTCGTACCCGGCGAGGCCGCGCAGATGGGCGGGCAGCTCGCAGAAGCCCGAGACGCCTTTTTTCTCGAGGACGGCGATCACCTGCTTGACCCGCTTCGACTCGCGGGTGGCCCGGGCGCCGTAGAGGACGACCGACGCCAGCGCGCGATCGATCGCCCGCTCGTAGGCGGCGTCCATCTCCCGCGCTTCCGGAGATTCCGCGGTGGCGGCGGGCGAGGTCGCAGCCGGGGCAGCCGCGGCAGCGCGGGCGGTCGGGGTGGCCACGGCGGCCGGGAGCGGAGAGAGCACCAGGGCGGCGACGGGCTGCTGGGCGCCGCGCGGGCTCGACGCCTCCGGCGTGTCGGCGGCCGCCGGTGTCGCAGCGGCGCTGCCGGCGGCGGGGCGGGGCGGAGCGTCGGTCGGGAGCCGGGGGAACAGGAGCTTCGAGTGGGCGGCGAGCGCGGCACGGCAGGTCGCGCAGCCGCCCACGAGATGCCGCACCACGGTGCGCATCTCCTTGCGGCTGAGACCTCCGTGAAGGAGCTGCTCGAGCTCGCCTTGCGTCGGATGTTCACCCACGCTGCACCCCCCCGAAGCCAGATTTGATGAGATTACACCATATTCTGGATTTGGTTACAAGAGCAATGCTGCGCCGGGCACGGCCATCGCGAGGGGGGCGGGTGGGCAGGGTGCGGTCGCTCATGGACTCTCACGAACCAAAGGCAAGAGGCAAGCGGGCATCGGCAACCGGCGCGCCGCGACCCGGCTGCTCCGCGCGCGGCCGCGGCCGTGGGCAGAGGAGATGCCGCGGGCGCGTGGCGGCCAGGCCGGGAGCGGGGGCTAGAACGGCACCTTTATCGAGGGCCTGGCAAGGCTGCGCCCGTCGCTGCTGTGACCGGCGCCGAACTTGAGATTGCCGCGCGGTGCGCTGCTCGCCGCGGGGGTCGTCCAGAGTCCCCAGAACCAGTTCATTGCCGTGTTCCATAGCTTGATTGCCGAGTAGTAGCCCGAGTCCATGTTGCGGGCCGTGGCGGAGGCTG
>DATKFK010000418.1:0-6121 GCA_035544375.1 Thermoanaerobaculia bacterium | reverse complement strand
CGCCTCCCGGCCGCGGGGCGGCGATCGCCGCCGCCAGGGCCGCCACGGTCGGGCGCTGGAACAGCAGGCGCAGCGGCAGCTCGACGCGGAACGCGCGGCGCAGCGCCTGCAGCATCCGGGCGGCGGCGATCGAATGGCCGCCCAGGGCAAAGAAGTCGTCGTGGATGCCGACGCGCGGGACTCCCAGGATCTCGGTCCAGATCGCCGCCACCGCCGCCTCCCGCGCGTTGCGCGGCAATTCGAAGCCGGCCTCGCCCGGCACCGCTCCGGCAGCCGGGGCAGGGTCCGGCAGGGCCTGGCGATCGACCTTGCCGTGGGCGCCCAGGGGCAGCGCATCGAGGACCACGAAGACCGCCGGCACCATCGCCTCCGGCAGCTCGTGGGCGACCGCCGCGCGCAGCCGCTCCGGCAGCAGGGCGGCGCGGTCCGGACCGGCCACCCAGGCCACCAGCCGCGTCTCTCCCGCCGGCCCCGGCCGGGCGGCGACCACCGCCTCGCGCACCGCCGGCTCGCGCAACAGGGTCGCCTCGATCTCGCCCAGCTCGATCCTCACCCCGCGCACCTTCACCTGGTGGTCGAGGCGGCCGAGGAACTCGATGGCGCCGTCGCGGCGGCAGCGGGCGAGGTCGCCGGTGCGGTAGAGACGGGCTCCCGGCTCCTCGCCGCAGGCATCCGGCACGAAGCGCTCGGCGGTGAGATCCGGCCGCCGCAGGTAGCCGCGACCCAGGCCCGCGCCGCCGATGCAGAGCTCTCCCGGGATGCCGGCCGGCGCCTCGCGCCGGGCCGGATCGAGCACGTAGAGCCGCAGGTTGGCGATCGGGCGGCCGATCGGGACCGGCGCATCCGCGGCCGCCGGCCGGCAAGGCCAGACGGAAACGTCGATCGCCGCCTCGGTCGGTCCGTAAAGGTTGTCCAGGGCGGCGGCCGGCAGGCGCTCCAGGCAACGGTCGCGCAGCGCGGCGGACAGCGCCTCGCCGCTCACCACGACCTGCCGCAGGCTGGCGCAGCGCCGGCTCTCCTCTTCCTCGAGGAACGGCTGGAGCATCGAGGGCACGAAATGCGCCACGGTGATCGACTGCTCGGCGACGAGGCGCGCCAGGTAGGCGCTGTCGCGGTGGCCGCCGGGCTCGGCGAAGACCAGGGCGGCGCCCGCGGCGAGCGGCCAGAACAGCTCCCAGACCGAGACGTCGAAGCCGCACGGGGTCTTCTGCAGCACCCGGTCGCGCTCGGTCAGGCGGTAGGTCTCCTGCATCCAGAGCAGGCGGTTGACCACCGCGCCATGGACGTTGAGCGCGCCCTTCGGCCGCCCCGTGGAGCCCGAGGTGTAGATGGCGTACACCAGGTCGCCGGCGCCGGCCGCGCCGCCGGCCGGCCCGGCGGTGCGTGCCGCGGCCGCGCCGGCCGCGCTCGCCGCCGCGCCGCGCAGGTCGAACCGCCGCACGCGCTCGCCGCCGAGCCCGGCCAGCCGCTCGCCGGCGGTGAGCAGCACCGCGATGCCGGAGTCCTCGACCATGTAGCGCAGGCGCTCCGCCGGGTAGTCGGGATCGAGCGGGACGTAGGCGGCGCCGCACTCGAGGATGCCCAGCAACCCGACCATCAGCTCGCGGCTGCGCTCGACCGCGATCCCCACCAGCGAGCCGCGGCCGACCCCCGCGGCCCGCAGGCGGTCGGCGAGCCGCGCCGCGTCATGGACCAGCTCGGCGTAGCTCGACACCGTCTGGCGATCGACCACCGCCGCCGCCTCCGGCGTGCGCCGGGCCTGCGCCGCCACCAGGCCGTGGACGGTGGCCGCGCCGGCCAGCCGGCACCCGCTGTCGTTCCACTCCCGCAGCAGCTGGTGGCGCTCCGCCGCCGACAGCAGCGGCAGCTCGCCGGCGGGCTCGTCCGGGCTGGCCGCGGCCGCCGCGGCCAGGCGCTCCAACACGCCGCGCAGGCGGAGCATGCGATCGCGGTCGAAGAGATCGGAGCTGTACTCCAGGGTGCCCGCCGCCCCGCCCGCCGCGGCGTCGGCGAGGGTGAGCGTGAGGTCGAACTTGGCGGTGCCGGGATCGAGGTCCAGCGTCTCCATCGTCAGCCCCGCCATGGCGAGCGGCGGCATCGGCGCGTTCTGCAGCACGAACATCACCTGGAACACCGGCGTGCGGGCGAGGTCGCGCCGCGGATGCAGCTCCTCGACCAGGCGCTCGAAGGGGAGATCCTGGTGGGCGAGCGCGCCGCGCACCGTCTCGCCCGCCTGCCGCAGCAGCTCGCGGAAGCTGGCCCCGGCGGCGACGTCGAGCCGCAGCGCCAGGGTGTTGGCGAAGAAGCCCACCAGCTTTTCGAGCTGCACGTGGCCGCGGTTCGCGACCGGCGTGCCGACCACGATCGTGCGCTCGCCGCTCAGCCGGTGGAGCAGCAGCTGGCAGGCGGCCAGCAGCCCGGCAAAGAACGTCGTGCGCTCGGCCAGGCACAGCGAACGCAGCGGCCGTGCGACGTCCGGCTCGAGCGCGACCGGCAGCAGCGCGCCGCGCCCGCTGCGCGCCGGCGGCCGGGGCCGGTCCGCGGGCAGCTCGAGCGCCGGCGGCGCGCCGTCCAGCTGCCGCCGCCACCAGGCGAGCTGCTCGGCCAGCAGGTCGCCCACCAGGCGCCGGCGCTGCCAGACGGCAAAGTCCGCGTACTGGATGGGCAGCTCCGGCAGCGGCGACGGCCGCCGCCGCGCAAACGCCTGGTAGAGGGCGGCCAGCTCGCCGATGAGGAGGCCGAGCGACCAGGAGTCGCCGGCGGCATGGCTGAGGGTGAGCAGCAGGACGTGCTCGTGCGGCGCGACACGCGCCAGCCCCAGGCGCAGCAGCGGCCCGCGCTCGAGGTCGATGGGCTGGCGCACCGCGGCGCGGGCCAGCCCTGCCAGCACCGCCTCGCGGCGCGCGCCGCCCCGCAGGCCGAGATCGACGAGCGGCAGGCGCGCGCCGCGCCGCGCCGGATACGCCACCTGGCGGGGCTCTCCGTCCACGACCACCAGCGCGGTGCGCAACACCTCGTGACGGCGCACGAGCTCGCCGCCGGCGGCGGCCAGGGCGCGCACGTCCAGCTCGCCGCGCAGCCGCAGCGCGCCGCCGAGGTTGTAGGCCGGGCTGCCCGGGTCCAGCTGGTCGAGGAACCAGATGCGCTGCTGCGCGAAGGAGAGCGGCACCGGCTCGCCGGCCGCGCGCCTGGGGATGGGCGCCGCCGCGCCGGCGCCGGCGGTCGGCTGACCGCGGAGCCAGCGCGCCAGCAGGTCGCGCTTGGCGTGCGAGAGATTGGAGCGCCGGCCGGCCAGGTCGGGAGCGGCACCGGGGGAGCCCGCGGCGGCCGCAGCCGCAGCGGCGGCGCCGGGCGGCGGCTGGATGGGCTCGGCCATGCCGCTCAGGCCTTCTCCGCCACGGCCACGCCGACCGCCGGCGGCCCCGCCGCCGCCGCGCTCCCCTGCAGCTCGACGCCGCGCAGCCGCGGCGACGCGAAGCCGAGCAGCGCATTGCCGAGCAACAGCACGCCGATCACCACGAACATCAACCCGATGCCCCGGCCCGGGCCGACGCCGACCAGGCTGCCGACGCTGCCGGCGAGCGGACCGTGGACACGCAGCAGGGGCTCGAAGACGCGGTCGGCGAGCGGGCCGGCGGCCAGGTAGGCGATGGGCGCGGTGAACTGCTCGAGCAGCTGCCGGGTCGAGAACACCCGCCCCTGGAGCCCGGGCTCGACGCTGGACTGCCACAGCGCCTGGTCGCAGCCGTTGATGATCGGCACCACCAGCAGGATCCCGAACACGCCGGCCGCGATCAGCGCCGCCGACGGCGCCACGCCCATCAGGATGGCGCCGAGCCCGAGCAGCGGGAACAGCCCGAGGATGCCCAGGACGCGGCGCGCCGGGCCGCCCCAGGCGCTCATCACCAGGCTGCCGGCCAGCAGGCCGCAGCTCCCGGCCGAGACCACCAGCCCGAGCCTGGCGGGCGAGTACCTCGCCAGCACCAGGGGGGTCTGCAGCACCTGGCACATGGCGAGCAGGAAATTGCCGACGGCAAAAAACGCCAGCAGCCGGAGCAGGCCGGGGCGCCGCCTTAGATAGCGCACGCTGACCGCCACCTGGGCCGCCAGGCCAAAGCCGGCGGCGGCGGCATCGGCGGGGACCGGCGGCGGGTCCGGGATGCGCGCGGCGACCAGGGTGACGATGCCGGCGCCGAAAGTCAGGGCGTCGATGGCGACGAGGCCGGCGAGGCCGACGCGCGGCAGCAGCGCGCCGGCCAAAAGCGGCGCCAGGATCTGCGCGCCGGCGCCGCCGAACTGCAGCAGGCCGCTGGCGCGCCCCAGCTGCTCGGAGGAGACCATCAGGGTCACCGCGGCGCTGAAGGCGGGAACCTGGAAAGCCAGGAACGCGGTGGCAACCGCCACGATCACATATACGCACCAGGTTTCCAGGCGGCCCAAGAGCAGCAGCGACAGCAGCGCCAGCGGACCCAGGGCCGCGCCCAGGTTGGTCAGGATCAATCCTCGCCGGCGGCTGAAGCGATCGAGCAGGACGCCGGCGACCGGCGACAGCAGCAGGCCGGGGGCGGCGGCAAAAGCGAAGATCATCGCCAGGCTGGTGACCGAGCCGGTACGTTGATACATCCAGACGCCCAGCCCGAAGGTGGTGATCTCCGAGCCCAGCAAAGAGATCGTCTGCCCGGCCCAGACCAGCGAAAAATCCCGCCAGGCAGCAGGAGCTTCCCTGTGCAAACCCTTGCCTCCACACACAACCCGCAAGGGCTCTCATCCGGGAGCGCGCCGGCGGTGACCGGTGCTGACCCGGGTGGGCGGGCTGTCGATATTTTACTTTGTGCATGTTCGCCGCTGCGCAGAGACAAGGCGCCGTGACGATCCGTGATCCAGGCGCATCGCTCCAGATTTCGCGCGCGCGAGGCGCGAGGCGCTCGCCAGCATCTGCGTTTGCATCGCGCGTTTCGCCGGCCGCCGCGGGCCAGGAATGTGTCACGTTTCGACTTCACGTCTCACATGAATCTGCATGGACGCGCCTGTGTATACTAAAGAAATAGGTGAAGGGCCTATCCCTCTTCTGCAGCGGCACGACCTCACCATGCCGCTCGCCGGCGGCGAGGCCGCGATCGAGCTGCGCCGGCTGCGCAACATCGGCGAGTACCGGCGCTGCGAGGAGCTGCAGCAGCGCATCTGGGGGCCTGACGACGTGGGCTGCGTCTCGGCGCTGGTGATGATCACCGCGCAGGAGAACGGCGGCGCGACGTTCGGCGCCTTCGCCGGCGGCTCCGGCGGCCGCGGCGGCAGCGGACGATTGGTGGGTTTCGTGTGCGGTTTCCTGGGCAGCGGCGAAACCGGGCGCCCCAAGCTCTGCTCGGTGCTGCTGGCCGTCGATCCGGATTTCCGCGGCCGCGGCATCGCCTACGAGCTGAAACGGCGGCAGCGCGACGCCGCCCTCGCGCAGGGCATCGAATTGATCACCTGGACCTACGACCCGCTCGCCAGCGTCAACGCCGGCCTGAACCTCGGCCGGTTGGGATGCGTCTGCTCGCGCTACCTGCCCAACTGCTATGGCCTCTTCACCGGCGGCATCAACGCCGGCATCGCCACCGACCGCTTCCTGGTCGAATGGCGGGTTGGCGAACCCCGCGTCGAGCAGGCGTTGCGCGGCGAGCTGCCGCCGCTGCCTTACCGCGCGCCGCTGGTCGCCGAGGTGAAGGTCCACGCTTCGTCCGGCCTGCCGGTCCCGCTGCGCTGGCACCTGGCGCGCGACGAGCCGGCGCTGCTGGTCGAGGCGCCCCCCGACATCCACGCCATCAAGCGGACGGACATCGGCCTGGCGCGCTGCTGGCTCTACGCCTTCCGCGAGATCTTCCCGCACTACTTCGCGCGCGGCTACGAGGTGGCGGGATTCGGGCCGCTGCGCGATCCGCGCCGCCGCGCCTACCTGTTGCGGGTCCGCGAGCACGGCGCCGCGGCCTGAACCTGGACCGTCGTGGAACGCGTCATGGCGATGGAGCGAGCAACGGCGGCTGCCGCGGGCCTCCTGGCGCGCCGCGCGCGGTTGTCGGCGCTGGCCGGCGCCATCGCCGCGCGGCGCGGCGAGCTCGTCGCGGGCCTGGTCCTCCACGCC
>DATKFK010000417.1:0-2083 GCA_035544375.1 Thermoanaerobaculia bacterium | reverse complement strand
AGGCCGAGCAGCAGCCAGCCGAGCACGAACGCAAGGTAGAGCGCCGTGAACGCGTACCACGCCGCGCCCGCCGCCCGGGATTGCCGTAGCGGCGCCCCGGCAGGGCGCAGCCGCTCCCGCACGCTCACCGGACAGCCCGGTTCCCGCGGGCGGCGGCCAGGTCCGCGGTGACCAGGGGCAAGTCGATCACCAGCAACCGGCCGGAGTCCTCGCCCTGTATCTGCAGGCCGCCGCCCATCGCCGCGACACGGTCCCGGACCGCCTCGAGCACCAGCGGGCTTACCGGGAGCTCCGGCCGCGCGGGCGTCCGCGACACGCCGTCCACGAACGTCATCTCGATCCGGCTGCTGCTCACCCCGATCATGACCGTCATCGGTCGCAGCGAGCCGGAGTCCTGCCAGTCCCGCAGCAGCGCGGCCGCGCAGAAGTAGGTGCCCAGCTCGACCCGGTCCGCCAGCCTCGGTATCCGGTACGGCAACAGCGACGCCCCCGGCTCGAGCTCGGCGAGCAGGTTCTCCATGGCCGCCCGCAGGCCGTGGTCGGTCAGCACCGGCGGGTACACGCCATGCACGATCCGGCGGAAGTCGCCGATGGCGGCGTCGATCTCAGGAGCAATCTCGGCGAGCCCCGCCTCAGCGCCGTCCGGGGCGAGCAGTGCACGCTCCACCCGTTCCGCGGAGCGTTCCAGCGGCTCGCAGACCCGGGCCTGGATCTCCGCGCTGAGCTGCTCCCTGGCCACGTCCCGGGCCACCACTATGCGGCGCCGTGAGGCGGCAAGCTCGTCGGCCTGGACCTTCTCCACCCGCAACCGCTCGCGAAGCTGCTCGGTCAGCTCCTCGTTGCGCAGCAACTGCCCGGCCGCGTTCGCCATGTCCGCCGCGAGCCGCACGTCGGGCAGCGCCAGGAAGCCGCCCGCCCTGGCCCGCAGCGCCAATGCGCCGAGCACCCTGCCGCCGTGCCGCACCGGCGCTACGTAGTCGGCAATAGCCTCTAGCTCCACCTCGCCGGCCACGGTCTGCGGGCCCGCACCGTCTGGCTGGGAGCCATCCGGCCAGGAACCTTCCGGCCAGGAACTGGCGCACCGCAGCCCCGACGGCACGGCCAGCCACACCGCCGCGCTGCGCGCGCCGCCCCCCTCCGCGAGCAACTCCGCCAGGCGCGGCAGCGCGTTCTCGACCGCACCGGCCGCCGCCGCGCCGGACACGAAAGCCATCAGGGTGGCGTAGGGGTCCGACGCCGGAAGCACCCTGCGGGCCAGCGCCCGGGCCCAGCGGCGCACCGCGCCCATGCCGGAGCCCGCGATCGCCGTGGCGGCGATCAGTAGCACTAGAATCCAGTTGCCTCCCGGCTTGGGGAGCAGAGCGAGGCCCCCGGCGACCACGACCTCATACACCGCGATAACGAAGCCACACGCCGCCACCGCCTCGACAACAAAGGCGGCGATAGACGACCATGAGAACGGTCGGCGCGCCGGGCGGATTTCGCTCATCAGCTCATCATCCAGCAATCGTGGCGCTCAGCGTGCCGCCGACAAAAGCAGCCGCCTCCCGGCGGCGTGAGGTGTATAGGACCAGCGGAGTGGGCCAGCCGTGACGATTCGCGTCGTGCTTGCCGAAGACAATTACCTGCTGCGCGAGGGGACCGCCGCCCTGCTCGACGCCCTCGACGGCGTCGAGCTTGTCGCCACGGCGGCGGACAAGGACGAGCTGCTGGCCAAGGTCGAGGAGAACCGCCCGGACGTCGTGATCACCGATATCCGGATGCCGCCGGAGCATCAGACCGAGGGGCTGACCGCCGCCGCCGCGATCCGGTCGCAGTACCCCGGCACCGGCGTGATCCTGCTGACCCAGTTCGCCGACCCGCAGTATGCCTACGAGTTCCTCAGCCAGGGCGGCGCGTCGGGTGCGGGGTACCTGCTCAAGGAGCGGATCGGCGACATCGCCGAGCTGGAACGGTCGCTGCAGCAGGTCGCGGCCGGCGGATCGGTGCTCGATCCCGAGCTGGTCGAGGCGCTCATGGTGCGGAAGGAACGCGCCGCAGATTCGCCGCTGGGCACCTTGACGCCGCGCGAGCGAGATGTGTT
>DATKFK010000416.1:0-10011 GCA_035544375.1 Thermoanaerobaculia bacterium | reverse complement strand
GGTCCTGCATCTCGTGCCGGCGCCAGCCGGCGACCGGCGCCGCGACGCCGTCCACCGCTTCGGTGGCGCGGCTCGCCAGGTCGATGCCTAGGGCTTCCAGCTTCCGCATCGAGGTGGCGGCGCGATTGAGGTTCGGCAGGATCTGGAAGATGACCTCGAGAGGGCCCAGCATGTAGAGCAGCGCCAGGGTGTAGCCGCTCATCACCTGCGCGGTCATGCTCACTCTCCCCGGCAGCCCCAGGACGATCAATCCGATGACGATGAAGAAGAGGAGATTGCTCCATACCGTCGCCGCGGTGGCGATGTTGCTGCCGGTGGTGCTGAAACGGCGGATGGCGCTGCCGGTGGGGATCAGCGCCGAGACGACGAAATCCTGCCGCCGCCGGCTGTGCAGCTTCAGCTCCTTGGCGCCGTGGATCAGTGTCTGGAAGTGCGCGAACATCCTGTCCATCTCCTCGCGCAGCAGCCGCAGGTAGCGCCTGGCCCGGTCCATGGCGATGCTGTAGGAGAGGCCTCCCAGGGCCATCACGACGAGGATGACGAGCAGCAGCCGCCAGGAGAGCCAGCCCATGTAGGAGAGACAGGCGAGGACGATGGCCGAGTGCAGCGACAGCTGCGGCAGCTGGGTCAGCGCCGTGGTCATGATGGTGATGTCTTCCGCCAGGCTGGCCAGCAGCCGGTGCGGCCCCAGCTCCTCGAGGCGGCGCAGGGGAGCGACGAGGATCTTGCGGCAGGCTTGCAAGCGCGTTTCGAAGAGGGCTTGGCTGGTGAGCACGTTGAACAGGCCCTGCGAGACGAGACGGCATGCCGGCAGGGCGAGACAGAGCGCCACGAAACCATAGACCAGGCGCGGCCGGGGGCCGTTCGCCAGGGCGGCGCTGATCACGGCGAGCAGGCCGGTCATGCAGAGGCCGCTCGCCAGGCCGGTGGCCACGGCGGTCGCCAGGGCCGGTCGCGAGTAGCTCAGGGTACGCGACATCCGCAGCATGTAGGCCAGCAGTTTCAGGAGTTGCAGCATCTGGGCGTAGCTCCTAGAGCGTAGGGTTTTCGCGGTGCCGGGCCGGGTCGTCGCCGGGCGGCCGGGAGAGCGGCGGCGGCACGAGGAGCGGCGCCGCCGCCGCGGGGCGCCGCTCGGGATCGAGGCTCATCTCGGCGAGCAGGCAAGTGAACAGGTCGAGGAAGCGTGACACCGTCGCGGCGTCGAACAGATCCGTGCTGTACTCGCAGGCGCCCTCCAGGCCGTCGCCGGACCGCCACACGAAGAGCGTCAGGTCGAGGCGCGCGACGCCGAGATCGACCGGCAGCGGCTGCGCCGCAACGTCGTCGCCGAGGACGATGGGCTGCATCGACGTCTCGAGCATCGAAAGGCCGGCCTGGCGGAGCGCGGCGCGGCTGGCATCGCGGGGCAGCTTCAGGGCTCCGACCAGTTTCTCGAAGGGCAGGTCCTGATGGCTGTAGGCGTCGAGCGCCGCCGCGCGGACCCGGGCCAGCAGCTGGCGCCAGGTCGGCGTTCCCGCGAGGTCGATGCGCAGCGCCAGCACGTTGACGAAGAGGCCGATGATGGCCTCGGCCTCGGGGGCGTTGCGGCCCGAGACGGCGGTGCCGAGGATGATGTCCTCCTGGCCGCTCAGCCGGCCGAGCGCGGCGGCGAAGGCGGCGGCCAGGCACATGAACGTCGTGGCACCCTCGCGCGACCCCAGCTGCCGCAAACCCGTGACCACTGCAGCGTCGAGGCGCACGGGCAGGACCGCGCCGCGGAAGCTCAGCACGGCGGGACGGGGGCGGTCGGTGGGCAGGGCGAGCACCGGCAGATCGCCGCCCAGCCGGCCCCGCCAGTGCGCGATCTCCTCGGCCAGTGCTTCGCCCTGCAGCCAATCGCGCTGCCACTGCGCGAAGTCGGCGAACTGCAGCGCGAGCTCGGGGAGCGGCGAGGGCAGCCCGTGCGCGAACGCGGCATAGAGCGCGGCGACCTCGCGGACCAAAAGGCCGATCGACCAGTCGTCGCAGACGATGTGATGCAGGGTGAGCAGCAGCACATGGTGGCCGCCGCGGCACAGCAGCAGACTGCAGCGGATGAGCGGGCCCCGGGCGAGCCGGAAGGGCCGCCGCGCTTCTGCATGGATCAGGCGGTCGGTCTCGCGCTCGCCGGAAGCGCCGGTCAAGCCGGTGAGGTCGATCCGGGCCAATGCGAAGCGCGACGCCGTGTCGATCAGCTGCACGGGGCGCCCCCGCACCGTCCCGAAGCGGGTGCGCAGGCTTTCGTGTCGGCGCACCACCTCCGCCAGGCTGCGCGAGAGCGTCGCGGCCGCCAGCGGACCGGTGACGCGCAAGGCCTGGAACACGTTGAAGACCGGGTCGTCGGGCGCGAGCCGATCGACCACCCACAGGCGCTCCTGCGAGAAGGAGAGGGCCAGCGGCTGGCCGTGCTGGCTGCGCTGGCTGCGAGGGACGCGCTTCAGGGGTGGCCGCCTGCTGCGCCCCGGACGGGCCGTCGCCACCGACCGCGCCAGCGCCGCCACGGTCGGCGTTTCGAACAGGGAGCGGACGGGCAGGTCGAGGCCGAAGGCCGCATTGATACGGGAGACGACGCGAGTGGCGAGCAGTGAATGGCCGCCCAGAGCGAAGAAGTCGTCATCGAGGCCGATGCCGGGGCGCTCGAGCACGCCGGCGAAGATGCCCTGCAGGATCTCGGCGACCGGATCTCGGGTCGCGGCGAGGAGCGGCTCGCGGGCAGGCTCCCCCGCGGGCGCGGGCAGCGACCGGCGGTCGATCTTGCCGCCGGGGGTGAGCGGCAGGGCGTCGAGCCACGTGAAGGCCGCGGGCAGCATGTAATCGGGCAGGCGCTGCCGCAGCAGGGCGAGCAGCTCGCCGGCGCCCGCCGCCTCGGGCCGGCGCGCGACGAGATAGGCGACCAGGCGGCGGCCGTCCCCGCCGGCTTGCGGCCGGGGGCCGTCGTCGCGCATCACCACCACGGCGCGCTCGACCTCGGGATGGAGCTCGAGCGCCGCTTCGATCTCGGCCAGCTCGATGCGGAAGCCCCGCAGCTTGACCTGGTGGTCGATCCGACCCAGGTAGACGATGCAGCCGTCCGTCCGGCGCGCCGCGAGATCGCCGGTGCGGTAGAGCCGGCCACCCGGCGCGCCGGCGAACGGGTCGGGGATGAACCTTTCGGCCGTGAGGTCGGTGCGGCCGGCGTAGCCGCGGGCCACGCCGCAACCGGCGATGCACACCTCGCCGGCGACGCCGATCGGGACCGGCAGGCCGTTGCGGTCGAGGATGTGAACGGCGGAGCTCGCCAGGGGGCGGCCGATCGGTATCCTGGTGCCGCCGTCGTCGATCCGCTGCAAGGTGGAGTACACGGCCGTCTCGGTGGGCCCGTACATGTTCCACAGCACCGAAAGGCGCGGGCCCAGGCGTTGAGCCAGCTCGGGCGAGAGGGCCTCGCCGCCGGTGATGCCGGCGAGGCCGGCGTTGCCCCGCCAGCCCGACTCGGCCAGCATGTGCCAGGTCGTCGGCGTGGCCTGCAGCATCGTGGCGCCGGCCGCCTCGACGGCCGCCGCCAGGCGGCCGCCATCGAGCGTGGCGTCATGGTCGGCGAGCACGACCCTGCCGCCGGTGGTGAGCGGCAGGAAGACCTCGACCGCCGCGATGTCGAACGAGAACGTGGTCACCGACAGCACGGTCCGCCCGCCCAGGGCAAGCGGCGGCCGCGCCATGGCGACGAGCAGGTTGGTCAGCGCCCGATGGGGAATCTGCACGCCCTTGGGGCGCCCCGTCGACCCCGAGGTGAAGAGGGTGTAGGCGAGGTTCTCGGGGAGGACCGGGACCGTGGCGATCGCCGTGCCGTGCCCGGGAGCGGCGCGCAGCGGCACGACCCGTGCCTGGTGCGCCGGCAGCAGGCCGGCAAGGCCCTCCTCGACGACGACGAGCGGCGCCCGGGAGTCGTGCAGCATGGCCGCCAGCCGGTCCCTGGGCAGGCGGGCGTCGAGCGGCATGTAGGCGCCGCCGGCCTTCAGGATGCCGAGCAGGCCCGCGATCGTCTCCGGCCCGCGGCCGGCAAGGATGGCGACCGTCGCGTCGGGCCGCGCTCCGGCAGCGCACAGGGTCAGCGCCAGCCGGTTGGCGCGGTCGTTCAGCTCGGCATAGGTGAGGTGCAGCCCGGCCGCCGACACCGCCACCGCGTGCGGCCGCAGCCTCGCCTGGACCTCGAACAGGCGGTGGACCGGCGCCGGCTCGGCGGGCTCGGCATGGGTGTCGTTCCACTCGCTCACCAGCTGCGCGTGCTCGGCGGCGCCGAGGAGCGGCAGGGCCGCCAGCGGCTCCAAGGGGCGCTCCACCGCGGCCGCGAGCAGCCGGCGGAAGTGGTGCCCAAAGCGCTCGATCGTCGCCGGGTCGAAGAGGTCGCGGTTGAACTCGATCCAGCCGTGCAGCTCCCCGCCGACCTCCTCGAGCGACAGCGTCAGGTCGAATTTGGCGGTGCCGTTGTCGAGCTCGGCCAGGTCGAGAGCGAGGCCGGCCAGGTCGAGCCGCGGCGCGGGCGCGTTCTGCAGCACGAACATGGCCTGGAAGAGCGGGCTGCGGGCGAGGTCACGCCGCGGTTGCAGCTCGTCGACGAGGCGCTCGAAGGGGACATCCTGGTGCGCATAGGCCGCGAGAGCGGTCTGGCGCACGGCCCGCAGCAACATGACAAGGGAGGGATCCGCCGCCAGGTCGATGCGCATCACCAGGGTGTTGACGAAGAACCCGATCAGCCTTTCGAGCTCCGCCAGCTGGCGGTTGGCGATGGGAGAGCCGATCCGGATCGACGCCTGCCCGGTGTGGCGCTGCAGGCAGGCCGCGAAGAGGGCCAGCAGGCCCATGAACGGCGTGCTCGCCTCGCCGCGGGCGAGCCGCGCCAGCTCCAAGGCGCCGGTGCCGGTGACGCGCAGCGCGCGCCGCGCGCCGCGGTGGGTCTGCCGGGCCGGGCGCGGGCGGTCGAGGGGGAGCTCGAGGACGGGTTGCTCGCCGCTCAGCTGGTCACGCCAGTAGGCGAGCTGCGCTTCCAGCCTCTCGCCCTGCAGCCACTCGCGCTGCCAGCCCGCGAAGTCGGCGTACTGGACGGTCAGCTCCGGGAGCCGCGGGGGGCGGCCTCGGGACAGTGCGCCATACCCGGCCGACAGCTCGGAGATCAGGACCCCCAGGGACCACCCGTCCGACACGATGTGGTGGAGAGTGATGACCAGCAGGTGGTCGTCGGCCGCCAGGCGGAGCAGCATGGCGCGGAACAGCGGCCAGCGGGCGAGGTCGAAGGGCCGCAGCGAGTCCTGCTCCGCCAGGGAGCGCGCGGCGCTCGCCCCCGCGCTTGCCGGCAGCGGAGCGAGGTCGAGGAGCGGCAGCGCCGGCTCGGCTGCCGGCAGGATCTCCTGGCAGGGAACGCCGTCGGCCGAGCGGAAGACGGTGCGCAGGGCCTCGTGCCGGCCGACGATGGCGCGCAGGGTGGCGGCGAGGCCCGGGACGGACAGCCGGCCCCGCAGGCGCACGGTGCCCGGCATGTTGTAGGTCGGGCTGTCCGGCTGCAGCTGGTTCAGGAACCACAGTCGCTGCTGTCCGAAGGAGAGCGGCGGCGCCCCCCCGGACGCACGCCGGACCAGCGGCGGCAGCGTGCCGCCGGGCTGGCCGTCGCGCTGGCGCCGCCGCACCTCCGCCGCGAGCCCCGCGGCCGTGGGCTCGGCGAAGAACACGTGCAGGGGGAGGTCCACGCCGAGGCCCTGGCGCAGGCGTGCCACGACCCGCGTGGCGAGCAGGGAGTGCCCGCCGCAAGCGAAGAAGTCGTCCTCCACGCCGACGTCCGGCTTTTCCAGGACCTGGGCGAAGACGCCGGTGAGGAGCCTTTCGATCTCGTCCCGGGGAGGTCGCGAAGCCGCGCCCTTCTCGGCGGCGCCGTCCGGGGCGGGCAGGGAGCGCCGGTCGATCTTGCCGTTCGGCGTGAGCGGCATGGCCGCGAGGCGGACGATGGCGCCGGGGATCATCGCCTCGGGGAGGCTCTCCTTCAGGAACTGCCGCAGCTCCGCCGGCGTGACCGCGGCCGCTCCCGCGGCGGTGAAATAGGCGGTGAGGCGCTTGCCGGCGGCGTCGGTGTCCTGGTGCGCGACGACCACGGCCTGGCCCACGTCGGGGTGCGCGCCGAGGGCCGACTCGATCTCGCCCAGCTCGATGCGCACGCCGCGGACCTTGACCTGGCTGTCGCTGCGCCCCAGGAACTCGAGCGCACCGTCCGGCCGGCGCACGCAGAGGTCGCCGCTGCGGTAGAGGCGGCTGCCGCTTTCCGGGCCGTAGGGATCGGGCACGAAGGCCGCCGCCGTCCGGGCGGGATCGTCGAGGTAGCCGCGGCCCACGCCCGCGCCGGCGACGAAGAGCTCGCCGGGCATGCCGGCCGGCAGCAGGCCGAGGTCGCGGTCGAGCAGATGCAGGCGCAGGTTGAGCGCCGGCCGGCCGATCGGCATGCGCGGCGCGGCCGGCGCCGGCGCCTCCCGCAACACCTGGAAGCTGACGTCGTCGGCACACTCGGCGGGCCCATAGGCGTTCAACAAGGGCACGCCGGCGAAGCGCGCGAACCAGCGCCGGCAGAGCTCCGGCGGCAGGGCCTCGCCGGTCGGCAGCAACCAGCGGAGGGCCGCCAGCGCGGCGGCGACGCCGGCCTCGCCGTCCTGCACCAGGGCCCACAGCAGCGTCGGCACCGCCTGGAGGACGCTGATCCCGCGGTCCGCGATCTCGGCGGCCAGCTGCACCGGATCGCCGGCGGTCGCGTCGGAGACGATGTGCACGCTGCCTCCCACCAGCAGCGCCGACAGGAACTGCCAGATCGAGATGTCGAAGACCGGCGTGGCGGTCTGGGCGACACGGTCCGCGGCGGTGAGCGGCAGCTGCACCGTCATCAACCACAGGTGGTTGAGCATGGCGTCGTGCTCGATCATCACGGCCTTGGGCGCCCCGGTCGATCCCGAGGTGAACAGCACGTAGGCGAGCTGCTCCGCGAGCGGACCGGCCGGGAGATCGGCCGCCGAGCGCTCCGCCGCGAGAAGCCGGGCGAGCGGCAGGACCGGCGGCGGCGGCGGGCCCGGATCGCCGGCCGCCGCCAGCGCAGTCGCGGCGAGGCCGTGGCAGGCGCGGGATGCGAGCACCAGCCGCGCGCCGCCGGTGCGGACCAGGTGCGCCAGGCGCCGCGCCGGCTGGCGCGGATCGAGCGGCAGGTAGGCCCCGCCGGCCTTCCAGGTCGCGATCATGGCGGCGAGGAAGTCGAGGCCGCGTTCGGCCCACAGCGCCACCCGGTCCTCGGCCTGCAGCCCGGCCGCCAGGAGGCCGCGCGCCAGGCGGTTGGCGGCGGCGTTGAGGGCGCCGTAGGTCATGGCGCGGTCGCCGCAGACCGCGGCGACGGCATCGGGAGCGCGCTGCGCCCGGTGCTCGAAGAGACGGTGGAAACACGCTCCGCGATCGCGCCGGGAAGCGGTGTCGTTCCATTCGCAGAGCAGCTGGTGGTGCTCGCCGGCGGTGAGCAGCCGCAGGTCGCAGAGCGGCCGCGCGGGGGCGGTGACGGCGCTCCGCAGCAGGGTCTCGAAACGTTGCAGGAGCCGCTCGACGCTGATCGCATCGAACAGGTCGCTGTTGTAGGTGAGCGCCAGGCCGAGACCGCGGCGGGACTCCACGGCGTCCAGGTCCAGGTCGAACTGGGCCGCCCCGTGCGCGATGGGCAGCGACACCAGCGAGATCTCGGGGAAGTCGAGCCGGGCCCCGGGTTCGCCGAGAGCGAACAGCGCGAGGTCCTCGGTGCCGGGCAGCTGTGCGCGCTGCACGGTGAACATCACCTGGAAAAGCGGCGAGAAGCTGGGGTCGCGAACGGGCTGCAGCCGCTCGACCAGCAGCGGGAACGGGTAATCCTGATGCGCGAAGGCGCCGAGCGCCGTCTGCCGTACCTGCCCCAGCAGATCGCCGAAGGCGAGACCGCCGGCGACCCGCGAGCGCAGCACGACGGAGTTGACGAAGAGCCCCACCATCTCTGCCAGCCCGGCGGCGGGGCGGCCGGCGACGGGCGAGCCCACCAGCAGGTCCTCGCGGCCGTTGTGCCGGTAGAGCAGCGTCACCAGGGCGGCCATGAGGGTCACGTACAGGGTGGAGTCATGGCCTCGCGCCAGGACGTGGAGGCGCGCGAGCAGGTCGGGGGGCAGCCAGCGGGTGCGCCGGCCACCGCGCCAGGTCTGCCGCGGCGGACGCGGCCGGTCGGCCGGCAGCTCCGAGACCGCCGGGGCGCCGTCGAGCTCGTGGTTCCAGTAGCGCCACAGCTCCTCGCCGCGAGGCCCGGCGAGGCTGCGCTCCTGCCACAGCACGTAGTCGGTGTAGGCAAGGGCCGGAACCGCCGCGGGGCCGGCTGGCGCCCCTCGCCGCAGCTGGCTGTAGAGGGACCCCAGGTCGTGAACCAGGACGGCCAGCGACCACAGATCGACGACGATGTGATGCGCCGACAGGATCAGGACGTCGGCGGGGCCATGGACGACGGCGATGCGCAGCGGCGGCTCGCGCTCGAGCGCAAAGGGCCGGCTGGCGGCGGCCTGCAGGCAGCTTGCGAGCTGGCGCGCGCCGTCGCCGTCGCCGTCCACCTGCTCCTCGGTGAGCTCGACGCCGCCTTCGGGCTGCACCCATTGCACCGGCCCCGCGGCGGACTCCGCGAAGGCCAGCTTCAGGGCGTGGTGGCGCGACGCGAGCAGGTCGAGGGCGCGGCGCAGGGTCGCCATCTCCAGGGCCGGCTCGACCCGCGCCGCGGCGGTGACGTTGTAGGCGGTGCTGTCAGGCTGCAGCCTTTGCAGGAACCACAGGGCACGCTGGTTGTGGCTGAGCGGGTAGCCGCCGGCCCTTGGCGGCGCCGGGGCGAGGACCGCCTCGTCGTTGCGGGTCGCGCCCTCGGGCAGCTCCTGCGCCGCGATCCGCTCGGCCAGCTGGCCGATCGTCGGCCCCTCCAGGATGTCCGCCAGCCCGATGGCCGCCCCCAGGCGGGTCTCGATGGCATGCTGCAGCTCGATGGCGAGGATCGAGTCGAGGCCGAGAGCGGTCAGCGGCCGCGTCGGGCCAAGGGCGGCGACGGGTTGCCTGAAGAGGGTCGCGAGCTCTGCCGCCAGCCAGCTCTCGAGCCAGGGGCGGCGGGCTGCGGCCGGCAGCTCTCGCCAGCGCTCCGGCTCCCCGCCGGGGCGCGGCTCCTGGAACGCAGCCGCCTCCTCGGCGCCGCCGCGATCGGAGACCTCGAGCTGGCGCGGCGGCCCTGGAAGGGCAGGGAAGGATCCCCTTCCCCGGTCTGCTTTCAGCAGGCCGTCCGCGACGTGTCGCAGACCGGCGGATAGGTGTACACGCCACCCCGCGCCGCCGCCAGGTCCCGCGGCTCCACCTGGCCCTGCTCGAGCCGGTGGAGCGTCTCGCGCCGCAAGCGCATCGCCTGCACCTTCCTGTCCTGTTTCTGCATGGTCGCCTCCTTCCACCTAGAGGGGTGCGGAGAGCGCCGGGCAGAGGGACGCCGCGCGGGGCCTTCTTTTCGTCGGGCCTCCTTGGCCTCAGCTGTAGCGGAGCGCCCGGATCGGGTCCGAGCGCGCCGCGCGCATGGCCGGGACCCAGGTCGCCAGCAGGCCGATGGCGATCAGGACGAGCGGCACGGCGACGAAGGTCAGCGGGTCGAAGACGCTCACCCCGTAGAGCAGGCTGGCCATGAAACGGGTCAGCAGCAGGGCGGCGACCAGGCCGGCCAGCAGGCCGCTCAGGATCAGCAGCAGGCTCTCCTTCAGCACCATCCGGACCACCGCGCGGCGGTGCGCGCCGAGCGCCATGCGGATGCCCATCTCGTGCGAGCGCTGCTCGACGCTGTAGGAGAGGATGCCGTAGATGCCGACCACCGCCAGGCACAGCGCCAGGGCGCCGAAAATCCCCATCAGCAGGACGATGAAGCGCGGCCGCGCCTGCGAGCGGTCGACCAGGCGCTCCATGGTCAGCGCCGAC
>DATKFK010000415.1:0-10909 GCA_035544375.1 Thermoanaerobaculia bacterium | reverse complement strand
AGGTGATCGAGATGAACCGCGCCGCGGGATTTCGCACCCCCTCCGAGTCGGTGGAGATGATCCGTGAAGACCGCGATGACCCTCTGCGAGGTGAGCCTCGATGAAAGTCGTCGATGCCTCTGCCATCTGCGCGGTGCTGTTCGCAGAGGAGGAGGCGCGGAGCATCAAAGAGCGGGTCGCCGGCAGTGCGATGGTGGCGCCCACCCTGTTGAGTTACGAGGTCGCCAATGCCTGCTGGAAGAAGTTGCGGCGGCATCCGGAGCTGCGGCCGGACGTGCTCGCCGCATACACCCTCTTCGCCCGCCTCGGCATCCGGCAGCTGCGAATCAATCTCGGGGCAGTCGTCCTGCTTGCCGAAGCGACCCGACTGAGCGTGTACGACGCGGCCTATGTCTGGCTCGCCCGCGCGCTCGGAGTCGAGCTGGTCAGCCTGGATCGCCGCGTCCTCCGGGCTGCCGCGGACGGCTGAGCGGCCGGACCCGCGCGCCGCTGGTCGAGCCAGCCCCGCGAGCCCTGAGGCCAACGATTGAGTGGCCGCCAAGGCGGTTCTACGGATTTTGCCGCAGCGGCTTGACAAGTATATGATCTCAAGAGAAGAACGGATGTCATTCGGAACTAGGACACATGCCCAATCGGCCCCGAAGAAGCCATAACCCCAAACGGGCGTTGGTAGCCGCCAAGCCGCAACAGGAGGAGTTGATCGCGTTAGCGGAAAGTGTCAGCTACGCCGGTAATCCAGAGCACAAGTCTCACCCAGGGGACTTCGGTCTGACGCCACCCTCAGCGCCGCGGGGTGATAAAACGCTCTGCGACAGGGCTGGAATTCGGTTAAGGTCCGTGGCGCTTTCCATTTTGCGCAGCGGGGTACCGAAGGGATTGATCAGTAAACAAAAACGCGGTCGCTTCCCGCAAAATGTCTGGGCTGTCACCGATGATGGAACCGCCTTCGAGGCTCAGCTCGAGAACCCTGAGACCGGCAGTTATCATGGCTATCCCATGCCGGGAGACGATGACTTCCGGCGCGCCATCGTCCAAGCCTGGTCCAAGACATGAACGAGTTCGAGATCTCCATCGATGAATGGCTCGGCCGCATTCATGGGAACGCCATAGAAAGAGTGACGCTTGCCCAGATAGAGCTGCGGTATGGCGGTCGCTCGCTCATCCAGCTGGAGGATCGACTCGCCAGAACGAACCGCTCATTCGCCAATCTCTCTGCATATGACCTGGCAATCTGGCTGGCCAGTAATTGGTGGCGGTTGCGCTGGGAGCCTGAGCGTCAGGGAGTCGAGTGGCGAATGGCTCATTCACTCGCGGCTATCGGTGGCGGGTACGTCTGGCCCGGCGTGACAATGGCGAGCGACGGCGAGCAGATACGGGTCCAAGTGCGACCGACCCGCGGCGAGGAGTGGGAGCCAATCAGATACCTGGACAGCTGGGATCTCTCCTTGTCCACGATCGATTTTGAGGCGACACTGGACTCCTTCATCGAGATAGTACTAGCCCGACTGGCTGGCTGCAGGATTTCCGCGACAGACCTGCACCTCTTGTGGGAGGAGCTGCGTACAGAACGATTCGATCCTTGCATCACTTCGGTCCGCAGGCTCGAGGCGTTGTTGGGTTTCGACGCTGGGACCGCTCCTGATCCGCTTATCGACGACCTGCTCATAGAAGCGCAGCATGAGGGTCGTGCGGCCGTGGACGAGGTCGTTGCCGACTTCGCCGGGGCTGCTCCGGAGGTCCTCAGGAAGCTTGATGACAACCTCAGACGGCGCGGTACCCGCTTGCACAATGAGGCGATCACAGCTCTCGCCGCTCATAGCGATGCCTGGAGAGTCGCCGGGCTGCCGTGGCAGCGAGCGGCGACAGCGGCACAGGTGGCCCGCAAGCTCTGGAACATGGATGGGCGGCCGGTGCCCAATTCTGAGCTAGTGAGGCTCGTTGGCGCGAATACCACTCTGATTATCAACGACGATATGGAACAGGTGCCGATGGGCGCTGCGAAGCGCATGTCCGGCGACGAAAACATCTGGACTGCGATCTTGAGATCGCATCAAGAAACTGGCCGGCGCTTTGAGCTTTGCCGCCTGATCGCCGACGGTCTGCTGGCTCCGAATGACGAGCGACTGCTGCCAGTGACAAAAGCGAAGACGAGCCGGCAGAAATTTCAGCGCAGTTTCGCGCAGGAGTTCCTCTGCCCCTTCGATGCGCTCATGGAAACACTCGGCGCGCCGTCGCCAGAAAACCCACCGGAAGACGATGATATCGACGATGCGGCGCGATACTTTAACGTCTCTACTCGAGTCATCGAATCGATGCTGGCCAACCACGACATCCTTCCTCATTTTTGAGCCTCGGCGCCCCGGCCGATCTGGCGAATGGCCTTCCGCTTCCTCGATGTTGATGAAGAGCTGAGCGGTGTTCCGGAAGGCGCCGGAGTCGTTCCGGGCGGCGGCGTAGACCGGGTCGCTGAGCATGGGCTGTTTTCGTGCTCGGCAAGCGCTCGACGGTCTATGTAGTCTCTGCACCGACCGGGGCGCTCGGCATAGAATGCCCGCACTTTCCCGGAGGTGACCGTGATCGACGCCCGCGCCGGCTGCCTGGCCCTTGCCTCTCGCTTCGTTCCCTCGACGGTGCCCGCGCGTTGCGCGCTCCTCTTGCTCTGCGCCCTTCCCGCCGCCGTCGCGGTCCTGCCCGCGGCTGCCGCCGCGGCGCCGGCCGCGGCGCTCGATTGCGACCTGCTGTTCGCCGGCGGGCGGGTCGTGGACGGCACCGGCTCGCCTTGGTTCCGCGCCGACGTCTGCGTCGCCGGCGGCCGGATCGCGGCGGTCGGCCAGCTGGGCGCGGCGCGGGCACGGCGGCGCATCGACGCCTCGCGGCTGGTCGTGACGCCGGGGTTCATCGACATGCTCGGGCAGTCCGAGTACAACGTGCTGGTCGACAACCGCGCCGCGAGCAAGGTCACCCAGGGCATCACCACCGAGATCACCGGCGAGGGCAGCTCGATCGCGCCCGTCAACCAGCGCATCCTCGACGAGGGCAAGGAGGTCTACGAGCACTATGGGGTCAAGCCCACCTGGACGACGCTGCGCGAGTACTGGCAGGCGTTCGAGCGGGCGCGGCCGGCGATCAACCTCGGCACCTTCGTCGGCGCCGGCGGCGTGCGCAACCTGGTGATCGGCGAGAGCGAGCGGCCGGCCACGGCTGCCGAGCTCGCGGCAATGGAGAAAGCGGTGGCCCAGGCCATGGAGGACGGCGCCTTCGGCCTCTCCACCTCGCTGCAGTACGTCCCTGACCGCTTCGCCTCGACCGAGGAGATCGTCGCGCTCGCCAAGGTCGCGGCGCGCTACGGCGGCAGCTACATCACCCACCAGCGCTCCGAGCAGTACCAGATCGACGCCAGCCTCGACGAGGTGTTCCGCATCGCACGCGAGGCGAAGCTGCCGGCCCAGATCTATCACCTCAAGGTCGCCTGCCAGGGCATGTGGGGGCAGATGCCGCACGTTCTGCAGCGGCTCGAGGCGGCGCGCGCCGAGGGCCTCGACGTCTCCGCCGACCAGTACCCCTGGACCGCGGGGGAGAACGGCCTCGACGCCAACCTGCCGCTGTGGGTGCGCGACGGCGGCCCCGACAAGCTGGTGGCGCGTCTCGCCGACCCGGCGGTGCGGGCGCGGGTCCGCGCCGAGGTGCACAAGGACGACCGCAGCTGGGAGAACCAGTACCAGTGCGCCGGCGGCGGCAAGGGCATCCTGATCGACACCGTGGTCAACCCGGCGCTCAAGAAGTACGAGGGCAAGACGGTGGCCGACATCGCCAAGGCCGAGAACAAGGACGAGGTGGACGTGATCATGGACATCGTGGCCGCCGACCGCGCCCACACCTCGAACATCGTCTTCATCATGGACGACCGGGACGTCCGCACCGCGCTCCGGCACCCGCTCGTCTCGCTCTGCACCGACTCGGGGGCCAAGGCCGAGGACGGCATCCTCGGCCAGGAGAAATCGCATCCGCGCGCCTGGGCCTCGGCGCCCCGCATCCTCGGCCACTACGTGCGCGACGAGCGCCTCCTGCCGCTCGAGGAGGCGGTGCGCAAGATGACGTCGCTGCCGGCCTCGCGCATGGGCCTGGCCGACCGCGGCATCGTGCGGGCCGGCATGGCGGCCGACCTGGTGGCCTTCGATCCCGAGAAGGTGCGCGACGTTTCCACCTACACCGATCCGCTCCACTACAGCGAGGGCCTGCCCTACGTCGCGGTCAACGGCCAGCTGGTGGTGGACGGCGGCAGGATCACCGACGCCCGCCCCGGCCGGCCGCTCTACGGCCCCGGCTATAAACCGTAGCCGGAGGAGTCCGGCGTGCCGGCGCTGCAAGGGGAGGGTCACGGCGCCCAGGGGACACGGCGGCCCTGCCCCGGAGCGCCGCACGGCGAGTCGAGCCTGTATAGTGGGCCACATGCCCGAGCCTCCCCGGCCGCGGTCCGGGCCTGCCGATCCCGCGGCGCGGCCCGATCCGCCTGCCGAGTCCCCGGACGGCGTCGATCTCACGCTGATCCGCTGGACCCTTTCCTTGACGCCCCTCCAGCGCCTCGAGCTGCTCCAGGACTGGGTGGACGGACTCGCCGAGCTCCGGCATGGCCGAGCCACCGAGGACTAGCTTTCTCGGCCTCCTGCGGGTCCTGCTGCACCACGGCATCGATTTCCTCGTGGTGGGCGGCGTTGCAGCTCAGCTGGCAGGGGCGCCCATCCTGACACTGGATCTCGACGTCCTCTACGACAAGAGCCCCGGGAACCTCGACCGCCTGCTGGCAGCGCTGCGAGAGATCAAGGCCCGTTATCGCGATCCAGCAGGGCGTCACATCGAGCCGGACCGGGAAAAGCTCGAAACCCTCCGGATGCATCTCCTGCTGACCGAGCTTGGCGCCCTCGACCTTCTCGGCGAGATCGGAGCGGGGCTCGACTTCCAGGCTCTCGCTGGCCGCACCGTCTCCTACCAGCTCGGCGAGGCACGGGTGCGCATCCTCGAGCTGGCAGCGGTCATCGAAACCAAGGAGCATGCGAATCGTGCGAAGGACCGCGCCGTGCTGCCGGTGCTACGGCAGACGCTGGCCATGAAGGCCGCGCTCGACCGGGATGAGGAGATCTGAAGCGCCGGAGCCCGTTTCGCTGCGCGCCCAGCGCACTAGTGCACTAGCCGGCGACCGGCGCGGACGCGGCACTGCCGGCCCAGGCGGCCAAGACGTCGGCGACGGTGCAGACCCGGCCCAGGCGCGGGAAGATGCGGGTCACCGCGAACCGGTGGGCCTCCTCATCCAGCGCCGCCATGGCGTCCTCGACCAGAAGCAGCTGGTAATTGCGCTCCCAGGCGTCGCGCGCCGTGGACTCGACGCCGAAGTTGGTGGCGATGCCGCCCAGCACCAGGGTGGTGCGGCCGCGGCGACGCAGCTCCAGATCCAGGTTGGTGCCGTAGAAGGCGCCCCACTGCCGCTTGGTGACCACCACCTCGCCCGCGGTGGGCCGCATCTCCTCCACCAGCTCGTCCCACCCCGCCGGCGGCGGCGGCGGATAGCCCTCGTCGACGTCCTGGTGCGGGGCATTGGCTCGATCCGGCGCGAACGACACGCGCACCTTCACCACCAGCACTCCCAGCGGCCGCGCTGCCTCGACCAGCCGGGAACAGCCGCGCACCACTTCCGCGGCGGACCGCGGCGCCGTGTTCCGCGACACCACCCCGCGCTGCAGGTCGATCAGCACCAAGGCGGTGGCCGCAGGGTCGATCCTGGGCAACGGTCTGTTCATCCCGAAGTCCTGCCATCGTCCGCCCACGCAGCGGAGCTGAACCGGGAAGCTGAGGACGTACTCTCGTACCAGGTCATCTCTTGAGGCGTGGAGACGGGCCGCCCCGCGGTCCGGAACCTCGGCGGCATCCGACCCTAAACCGCCATCGACTTCAATTCAGGGCTCACCAGCAGCCGCGCTTCGGTCGCCTGCTGCACTTCATCGGCCGTCAAGCCCGGCGCCACTTCCTCTAACACCAATCCGTCTTTCGTCACCCGGATGTAGCCCATCTCCGTCACGATCGTGTCGACGACGCCGACGCCGGTGAGCGGCAGCTGGCACCGCTTCAGGATCTTCGGCGCGCCGTCGCGCGAGGTGTGCTCCATGGCGACGATCACCCGCCGCGCCGCGGCCACCAGGTCCATCGCACCGCCCATCCCCTTCACCATCTTGCCCGGGATCATCCAGTTCGCGAGGCTGCCCTGTTCGTCGACCTCCATGGCGCCCAGCACGCTCAGATCGATGTGCCCGCCGCGGATCATGGCAAACGACTCGGCGCTCGAGAAATACGACGTTCCCGGCATTTCGCTCACGGTTTCCTTGCCCGCATTGATCAGGTCGGGATCTTCCTGCCCCTCGATCGGATAGGGCCCGATGCCCAGCATGCCGTTCTCGGACTGCAGGATGACCTCCATCCCCGGGGGAACGTGATTGGCGATCAGCGTCGGCATCCCGATGCCCAGGTTGACGTAAAACCCGTCGCGCAGCTCGCGCGCCACCCGCCGCACGATGCGCTCGCGCTTGTCGACGTCTTTTGCAAGCTTGATCATCGGGGCCGTCCGTAGGGTTTGGCCATCAATCGCCGTCAATCGCCATCAATCGCCGGCAGGAGCCTTCCTCACCGTCCTTCGCTCGATCCTTTTCTCGTACAGCTCGCCCTGGATGATCCTCTGCACGTAAACACTCGGCGTATGCACGTGGTCCCCATCCAGCTCGCCGACCTCGACCAGGTGCTCGACTTCCGCGATCGTCACCCTGGCCGCCGTCGCCATCATGGGGTTGAAGTTCCGCGCCGTCTTGCGATACACCAGGTTGCCCATCCGGTCGCCCTTCCACGCCTTGACGAATGCGAAGTCGGCCCTCAGCCAGCGCTCCATCAGGTAGGTGCGGCCCTCGAACTCGCGCGTTTCCTTTCCTAGGGCGACCACCGTCCCCACCCCGGTCGGCGTGAAGAACGCGGGAATGCCCGCGCCGCCGGCGCGAATCCGCTCCGAGAAGGTGCCCTGCGGCACCAGGTCGAGCTTGATCGCGCCGCGCAGCACCATGTCTTCCAGACCCTTGTTCTCGCCGACGTAGGTCCCGATGTGATGCACGCTCTGCCCTCCGGCCACCAGCAGGCCCGCGCCCACGCCGTCGATGCCGGCGTTGTTGCTGATGGTCGTGAGGTTCCGCGTGCCCTTGCGCACCAGCGCGCGGATCAGGTTCTCGGGGATGCCGCACAGCCCGAAGCCGCCCATCATGACGATTGCGCCGTCGGGGATGTCCCGGACTGCCTCGTCCGCGGTGGCGATGACCTTGTTCATCGCACCCCCGCGCCGGCCCGCTGCAGCTCCTCGGCGACCAGCGAGCACCCTCGCAGCTCGGCGCCGGCGGCGCGGCCCAGCAGGCGGAAGCCGCCGCCGGCCGCCCCACCGGCTTCTGCCTCGCCGGCCGCGGCCACGCCCAGGTCCTCGGTCAGCAGGTGCGCCGCCGAGCCGACGTTGGCGAGATCGAAGATCGCCAGCAGGCCGGGCTGGCCTGGCGGCGCCTCCTCCAGCGTGGCGGGATCGAGGACCCTGACCCTGGCCCAGTGCGGGGCGAAGAAGGTCTCGGGATCGCCGCCGCGCAGGGCTCGCGTGTAGCACTGGCTGGTGAGCTCGGTCATGCCGTACTCGCGCACCACCGCGGCGGCCGGCACCGCCAGGCGCTCCTCGAGGCGCCCGAGCTGGCGGCCCGGCGACACCTCCCCGGCTCGGCCCTTGAAGCCGCCGGTCTCGAACACCGCGCTGCCGGGCGGCAGGCGGAAGCGCAGGTCCTGCCGTTCGAGCGCGTCGAGCCACTGCGCGAGGGCCAGCGACGTGGCCAGCACCAGCGCCGGCCGGCCGGCTCGCTGCCTCGCCGCCGCCCACGAGCGGGCGGGCAACACGTCGACGCCGCGCTTGCCGACGGCCACCGCGCTATCGGGCGCCGGCGCCCCATAGGTGGCCAGGACGTGGTCGATCATGAACGCGAGGCTCGAATCCGGCAGCTGCTCGCGCGCGGGCACCAGCGAGAGCATGGGCACCGGCGCCGCACCGTCCCCCGGCAGGCAAAAGCGCGGGAACGAGGCATCGATGGTCTGCCGGTAGAGGTCGGGATAGGGATGATAGTGGACGCTGCGCTCCTCTTGCCCGGCGCTGGTGCCGCTGCTGCGAAACACTTCCCGCTCGGCGGCGGCGGCGAGCCGCAGGCGCTTGAAGGCGGCGGCAGGCAGAAGCGGCACCTGGCGCCAGTCGGCGACCTTGCCCGGAACGGCGCCGCGGCCATCGCACAACCTGCGGTAGGGCTCGACGTGCTCGTACTGGAAGGCGAAGACGGCGAGCGCCAGTTCCTCGAAAGACGCGCCGGCGGGGTCGGAGATGAACCGGACGATGGGCTCGATCACGCGCCTCATTCTGCCATCAACCGCCCGCCGCGGGGCAAACCGCCCGCCTCCCCCGGGCGCCCCCCGTCGCGACGGCCGCCACGTCCGCCACGATCGCCGCGACCGCCGGGACCTCGACGCAACCCTGATGAGGAGGCGGCCTCGGGGCAGCGCGGCTTGGGAAGAGGCGAGGAATGAGCAGAGCGCTGCCCGCGAAGAGCGCGGCATGGCGAGGAGTGGATGATAGATTGTATGGCTGGGACCCGGCGGCTGCGAGGGCCGCTCCGGGGCCCCAATCCTCATGGCGATCGCCGCAACCTCCGCTCCGCCGGCCGCGCGCCGGGCGCGACGGGCGCTCCCGCCCGGGCGGCGCATCGCCCGGGAAGGGCCCCGCGGGTGGGGCGCGGCATGAGCGGCAGCTGGCCACTCCGCCAGCTGGTGCCGGGGCTGGCCGCCCCGCGCGACAAGGCCGTGAGCCAGTCCGAGCTCCCGGCGACGGGTCCGGTGCCGGCGGCCAATCCCGTGGTGGCCGCGGAGGCCCCCTCCGGCAGGCCCCTGGCCACCGCTCCCTTGGCGCCCCTGGGACAGCCCGCCGCGCTCGTCGACCCCGGCTGGGAGGCCCTGGCGCGGGTGGCCGCCGGCGACGCCGACGCCTTCGCGAGCCTGGTCGAGGCGCACCAGGAACGGTTGCTGCGCCTGTGCGAGCGCATGCTGGGCGACGTCGAGGAAGCCCGCGACGCCGCGCAGGAGGTTTTCTTGAAAGCCTACAGAAAGGCCGCGGACTTTCGGCCGCAGGGCCAGGTCTATACCTGGCTGTATCGCATCGCGACCAACCATTGCCTGAACAAGCTACGACGGCAACGGCTGGTGCGCTTCGTCCAGTGGGAGGACCCGGGCGAGCGCGAAACCGTCCCGTTCGATCCTCCGGATGCCGGACCCGACCCGGAGGCTGCCCTCGAATCGCGCCGCCGCTGGCGCCACACCTGCAAGGCCATCGCCCGCCTGCCCGCCGGCCAGCGGGTGGTGCTGGTGCTGGCACGTTTCGAGGGGCTGTCGTACCGGCAGATCGCCGAGGTTCTGGGGATCACCGAGGGAGCGGTGGAGAGCCGGCTCTTCCGCGCCATGCGCCGCGTCGAGGCGGCGCAAGACTAGCTCGACTCGCGTGTTTCACCACCGGGAGAGGTTTCTATGAATCATGGATTGGAAGTAGACCTGCTGCGGCTCCTCCACGGCGAGCTGCAGCCCGAGGCGGCGGACGCCCTGCGCGAGCGCCTGGCTCGCGAGCCCGAGCTGGCGGCCGCCTGGCAGCGCCTCGAGCGGATCTGGGAAGGGTTGGCGCCGCCGCCGCCGGCGCCGGTGCCGATGGGGTTCACCGGCCGGGTGATGGCGCGCGTGCGCGAGGCCCGGCAGGAGGGGCCCCCGGAAACCCTCGGCGCCATCAGCTGGTCCGCCGCCCCGACCTGGGTGCGCGCCAGCTGCGCCGCGGCGCTGCTGGCCGGAGTGCTGCTCGGAGCGGGTCTGGGGAGCCGCGGCAGGCCCGACGACCGGCAGCGAGGGTCCGAGAGCGTGCCGGCGCTCACCGAGAGCTACTGGGAGCTTGCCGAAGCGCCGAACGGACCCCCTCCACCTGCTGACGCCGCCGCCCCTGTGCTCCCCTCGTCGCCGAGGGGAGAGGGTCGCCGGTGAGGCGCTGGTGGCTGGTCATCGCCCTGGTCCTGTCGCTCGGCATGAACCTGGGGTTGCTGGTCGCCCTGGTGATCGGCAGCCCGGCGTTCAACCAGCAGCAGCAGGCGATCATGCGGCCGGCGGCCCCCGGGCGATGGGCACAGCTGGCCGATCGGCTGGGCCTCGAAGGCGAGGCGCGTAGGCGCTTCGTCCAGCGGCAGCGGGAGTTCGTCGCCGAGACCGCCGGTCCGCGAGCCCGGCTGCCCGAGCTCCGCCGGGAGGTGCGCGCCGAGTTGATCCGCCCCAGGCCCGATCAGGCGCGCATCGACGAGCTGCTGCGCGAAAGCTCCGGGCTCTTCCTGCAGCTCGAGCGCGCGGTGGTGGCCAACGTGCTCGACAGCCGCCAGCGGCTCCCGCCCGACGCCGAGCGCAAGTACGTCGATCTGATCTCGCGCCTGCAGCTCGAGGGCCCCGGTCAATTCGGCCGCCTGCCGCAGGCGCAGTGGCCCTGGTGGTGGCGCTTCCGGCCGCCGCAGCCGGCCCGGCCCGGCCCGCTGACTCCCCTCGACAAGGACCGCCCGGGCCCGCTGCCGAAGCCGGCGCCGGGTTCGCCACCGGCGCCACCGCATTGATACCGCCGATGCCGGACCAAAAAAAGGCCCCGCGTGGCGCGGGGCTTGGAGGAGGGAGGTTGGAGAGGAGATTGTCGTTTCGCCTGCTCCATCCCCTTATACGGAGCGAGCCGTGCGAGTGTTTGGTGGGGGCGCCGGCCTACTCGTAACGCAGCGCCGACGACGGGTCGAGCCTGGCC
>DATKFK010000414.1:0-3379 GCA_035544375.1 Thermoanaerobaculia bacterium | reverse complement strand
CGGACCAGCCGCCGAGCTCTCAGAAGGTGCCGGGAGGGATGCCCGAGTCCGCGTGAATCCCGCCTGAATCTGAACGGTATCCGGAGTGCCCATGAAATCACTGAGCCTCGCCTTCGCCTTCCTCCTGTGCTCGCCGGCCAGCGGCCCGGCCGCGACGCAGGACAAGCCCCAGGTCACGACACCGCCGCCGGCGGCCGTCGCAGTCATCAACACCGCTCCCGCCGACCATCAGCGCTTCACCGCGTCTTTTTCCAGCTCCAACGAAGAGGACGAGGACGGTAACCAGCCCCCCACGATCGATTACTTCCAGAAAGGCTCCCGCGATGATGGGACCTTCATGGCGGTCACCGACCTGAGCCTTTGTCGGCGGCCCTCGCAGCGCGCCACCTGCCAGTCGTTCGGCAAGATGATCTCCGCCGCGCCACCTCCCCTCGGGACCGACATCACGGATTCCAGGATCGGCGGCGGCGGTTACGCGACGATCTTCTTTGCCCGTGTCGACGAGGTGGCGCTCGACGGCGTCGATGCCGCGACCGCGTTCATCGGCGGCGACACCCAGGATCCTCCGGCAGCCTCGGCCACCCTCTATATCTATGCCCGGCGGGGCTCCAACCTGATTCAGCTGACGACCAAGGCCGGCCGCTGCACGGCGTTGCCCAGGCCGAAGGAGAAGGACGTCTCCTACTACCGGCGCGCCTGCGTCAACCGCACGGTGCTGGCGAAGGCCAGCGCCGCGGGCAGGCGGCTCGTCGAGCTGTTCCGGCTGGCTCGGTAGGCGTGGCGAGTCTTCGTGGCCGCGTGTCATCGTGTCCTTCGCGGTGACGTCGGGGTTTCGGGTAAGATCCCTGCGGGAGGACTTCTGCACATGCGTAGCACCGTAATCGCGCGCCTCGGTCTCGCCCTCTGCCTGGCTCTCCCTTCGCTGGTCTCTGCCGCCGGCGGGCCGCCGGACCTGGCCGCTGGCCGCGAGGGCGCGGACCGCGCGCGGTTTCAGGCGACGCTCGCAGAGAGCGCCGCGCTCGCTTGCGGCGCCGGCGGGCCCGGCACGTCGCGGGCTGGCTCGCCGGCTGGCGCCGGCACCCTGGCCGCCAAGCTGTCGCGCCGGGCGATCGTTGGCGACGTGGTCGAATACAGCACGCAGATCCGGGTGGGCGCCGGCCCGCATGACGTGATCGGACTTCACCGCGTGGTTCGCGAGATCGCTCCCTTCGTGCCGCGGCAGAGCGGACACGCGCTGCTCATGGCCCATGGCGACGCGTGGGGATTCGACGCCGCGTTCCTTTCCAATCTCGAAGCCTCGTCGCCGCCGGAGGCCGCCGATCACGCGCTGCCGGTCTTCCTGGCGGCAAACGGCATCGACGTGTGGGGAATCGACTTCCGCTGGACGCAGGTGCCGGCCGCGACGACCGATTTCACCTTCATGAAGAACTGGGGACTCACCACCGATGCGGCCGACCTGGGCGTCGCCCTGACGGTCGCCCGCCTGTTCCGCCTGGCCACGGGCGACGGCGCAGAGCGCATTCACCTGCTGGGTTGGAGCCGCGGCGGCCAGACCGGCTACGTCTACCTGAACGCCGAGACCAAGCTGCCGAAAGCTCTGCGCCAGGCCGCCGGTTTCATCCCCGTCGACATCTTCCTCCAAACCGATCAGGCCGATCTCCGGCAGGCCGCGTGCGCCCGCCTGGCGGGCGAGCAGGCGATGCTCGACGCCGGCACCTACCAGAGCGCCACGGGGACGCTCTTCGACACCCTTGGGACGCTGGCGGCCTCCGATCCCGGCGGAGCCTCTCCCGTGATCCCCGGCCTCACCAACGAGCAGGCGGCGCTGCTGGCCGGCGCCGCCACCTACGTGCTGCTGCCGCCTGGCCAATCGTTCGTGCCGTTCTACCATTTCGTGGGCGGCACCTTCGACGCCCAGGGACACCCCACGGGGCTGGCCTATGCTCCGGCGAGCGCCTGGTTCACGTTCCTGACGGGCGCCGCGCCGTTCGAACCGGTCAAGATCCTGGCCGACGCCGACTCGATCCTGTGCGGCAAGACGGGCCTGCCCACCGGCGACCACCTGGCGAACGTCACCGTTCCGATCTTCTATGTCGGCGCCGGCGGCGGCTTCGGCACCTACGGCCTGTACACCCTTTCCCTGCTGGGCAGCAAGCAGGTCGAGACCCACGTGGTGAGCCTCTCGCCCGCCGCGGCGCGGGCTCTCGACATCGGCCACGTGGACATCTACACCTCGACCGAGGCCCAGATGCTTTTCTGGCAGCCGATCCTGGACTGGCTATCGACGCACTGAGACGATTCAGGCCGCCGGTTGCACGAGGTTGATCAGGTTGCGCGCCAGCACCATCCTCCTCCCCTGACCACGGCTTGGTGACGCACGGCGGGTTGTGCAAGGATGGCGGCCGTGCCGTCCGGGGGAGAAAGGAGCACACATGCGTCTGGCCCTGCTTGCTCTGGGAGCTTCGCTGGCTGTCATCGTCCTGATCGGTGTGGCGGCCGCGGCGCCGGCAGGCGCCGCCAAGGGAGGCCCATCGCCGGCCGCGCCCGCGGCGCCGCCCCCGGGCGAGGTGCGGCCCGTGGATGACGTCGAGAAGCGGGTGGCGCAGTTCTCGCCCACCCCGCTGTCGGCCGATCTGGCGGCCCTGGGCGAGCAGGAGCGGCAGGTGCTGGGCGAGCTGGCGGCGGCCGCGAAACCGCTCGACCAGGTCTTCCTGCAGCAGGCGTGGACGGGCAACCCGGAGCTGCGCCGCCAGCTGGCCGCCCACCAGGGACCGCAAGCCGCGGCGGCGCTGGACTATTTCGACATCAACTTCGGCCCCTGGGACCGGCTGGCCGAATGGCAGCCGTTCATCGGCGACCGGCCGCGCCCGGCGGGCGCCGGCTTCTATCCCGAGGACATGACGCGCGAGGACTTCGAGGGCTGGGTGGCGAAGCACTCCGGCGACCGGGCTGCCTTCACCTCGACGACCACGGTGATCCGCCGGCGGGGCGCCGACCTGGTCGCGGTCCCCTACTCGCGCGAGTACGCCGCCTGGCTGCAGCCGGCCGCCGAGCACATGCGGCGGGCGGCCAAGCTGACCGGCAATGCCTCGCTCCGGCGCTTCCTCGAGTCGCGCGCCGCGGCGTTCGCGAGCGACGACTACTACGCGAGCGACATGGACTGGATGGACCTCGACTCTCCCATCGAGATCACCATCGGTCCCTACGAGACCTACGAAGACTCCCTGTTCGGCTACAAGGCGGCGTTCGAGGCCTACGTGACCGTGGCGCTGCCGGCCGAGTCGGCGGCCCTGGCGCGCTACAAGGAGCGCCTGCCGTGGCTCGAGCGCAACCTGCCCATACCCGACGCCTGGAAGAACCTGGGCCGCGGGACCGCGAG
>DATKFK010000413.1:0-3793 GCA_035544375.1 Thermoanaerobaculia bacterium | reverse complement strand
TCCTGGCGCGCGAGATACGCCGGCGATAGCAAGCAAATCCGCGGATCAGCTGGCCTCTCCCGCGGCGGCGTCGAAATGCTCGCCGAGATAGAGCGGCGCCTGCCCGCTGAGCACCGCCGGCACGGCGAAGTAGAAGCCCTGCGCGAACGGCACCCCCATCGCGCGCAGGGCATGGAACTCGTCGGCGCTCTCGACCCCCTCGGCGATCACCCTGGCGTGGATCTTGTCCGCCAGCACCACCAGCGTCTCGAGCAGGTTGCGCTTGATCGGCGACAGGTGGATGTCGCGCACCAGCGAGATGTCGAATTTCAGGTAATCGGGCTCGACCTCGGCCACCGTTTGCAGCGACGAATAGCCCGCTCCCATGTCGTCGATGGCGATCGAGAAGCCGAGGCCGCGCAGCGCCGCGAGGATGGCGCGGAACTCCTTCCACTCGGTGATCGCCACCCGCTCGGTGACCTCGAAGACGATGTCGCGCGGCTCGCGCCCCGCCCGGCGCACCTCTTCGAGGATCGGCGCCGACACCAGCTCGGGATCGACGAACCCGTGCGCCGAGCAGTTGATGAACAGTTTTTGCGGCGCCTCGAGGCGCGCCGCGCCGCGGATCGCCTGCAGCCGGCAAAGGCGCTCGAGCTCGACGATCTGCTCGGTTTCCTCGGCGAACGAGAACAGCATCTCGGGGTTCTCGAAGATGTCGCCGGAAGGGCCCGACGACAGCGCCTCGAAACCGTGGATGAGGCCGTCGTCGAGGCGCACGATGGGCTGGTAGCGGATGAGCACGTCGCGCGCCGCCAGGATGCGTCGCAGCTCGTTGAGGCGCAGGCCGTGCCGGCGCTCGCGCTGGCGCCGGCAGATGGTGCGCACCTCCTCGATCGCCTGGTGGATGGAGCGCTCGATGCGCACCGTCGGATCGGTGTGCATCATCGCGCTGCCGCAGGAGACCACGATCCCCTGCGGCATGCCGTTGTCCAGGTCGAGGCGCAGGCGGCTGTAGAGGTCCTCGGCCAGCCGCTCGCGCAGCCGCGTCAGCCGGCGCTCGTCGAGGGGCTGGCCGTCGCGCGGCCCGACGAAGACCAGGAACTCGTCGCCGCGCACCGCCGTCAGGGCCACGGCGTCGCGCGGCGTCAACGACCGGCCGCGGAACTCGAGCAGCGCCACGGTCACCTGCTTGATCAGGCGGTCGTAGGTCTGCCAGCCGCAGATCGACTCCAGCCGCTCGCCGCTCGCCAGGTCGAGATAGATCAGCCCCATCGGCTCGCCGTCCTCGAGGCGGCGCCGCACGTCCTCGATCACCGCCGGCAGCGCGGGCAGGCCGGTGTTGGGATCGAACAGGCAGCCGCGCAGCTTCAGCCACTCCGCGCGCAGCTCCCAGTAGCTCTGGTCGTTCTCGTTCACTCGCCACCCCCCGTCCCCGCCGTTCCCGCCGCCCCGGCGGGCCCGGCCGGCGGCGCCGGCGATCGACCCAGGATGGCCGCGATCCTGGTCAGGATCTCGCGCACCGCGAAGGGCTTGGTCACGTAGTCGATCGCGCCCTCCTGCAGGCCCCGGATCTTGTCCTTGGGCTCGACCCGCGCCGACAGGATCACCACCGGGATGGCCGACGTGCGCTCGTCGAGCTTGAACAGCTTCAGCACCTCCCAGCCATCCATCTGCTGCATCATGATGTCGAGCACGATCAGGTCGGGGATCTCGCTCTGCGCACGCGTCAGGCTGTCCATCCCGGAGGCGGCGGTGAGCACCTCGTAGCCGTTCTTGGCCAGCACCAGCCGCAGGACCTCGAGCACGTCCTCCTCGTCGTCCACGACCAGGATCTTCTTCATGGCGCGCCCTCCCGCCGGCCCGCCGGTCCAGGCTCGCCCGCCCCGGCCGGCCTGGCGCGCCCAGGCACGCCGGCGGGAGCTCCTGCCGCCAGCACCGGATCGCCGTCGATCGGCGCGATCCTCTTCCCCGCCGCCCCCGCGGCAACCCCGGCGTCGGGCGCGGCGAGCGGAAGGGTGAAGCGGAACGTGGCGCCCTTGCCCTCTTCGCTCTCCACCCGGATCTCGCGGTGGTGCGCGGCCAGGATCTCGCGCACGATGGCGAGCCCCAGCCCCATGCCGCCGTACGCCCTGGTCGACGAGGTGTCGAGCTGGTAGAAGCGCTCGAAGATCTTCGCATGGGCCGCCGCCGGGATGCCGATGCCGCGGTCGGCGACCGCCACCTCGACCTCCTCGCCGCGCCGGGTCAGCCGCACCCGCACCTCGCCCCCCGGCGGCGTGAACTTCACCGCGTTGGTGACCAGGTTCTCGAGCACCTCGGCGATGCGTCCCGGGTCGCCCCAAACCAGCGGCAGACCGGCGCCGCCGTCGCCGGCCCCTTCACCCTCGCCGGCAGCGCCGGCGCCGGCCTCGCCGCCAGCCACCTCGAGCCGCAGGTCGAGCGCCGGCCCATGACCGGCGCGGACGCTGCCCACGACCTGCGCCGCCACCTCGACGAGATCGAAAGCTTCGAGGTCGAGCCTGGCGACGCCCGCCACCGGGAGGCGCGGCGCACCAGTCGCAGCAGCCGCGCCAGCCGCGCCTGCCGCCGCAGGGTCGGCCGGCGCGGCTGGTCCTTCGAGCGCATCGATCGCGTCGATCGCTTCGAGCGCGTCGATCGCATCGAGCGCGTCGAGGCGCGAGAACGTCAGCAGCTGCTCGATCATCCCCATCAGGCGGCGGGAGTTGCGCTGCACGACCTTGAATGCGTCGCGCTGCTGGTCGTTGACCGGTCCCAGCAGGCCTTCGTCCATCGCCTCGGTATAGCCCTGGATGGCGGTGAGCGGCGTCCGCAGCTCGTGGCTGACGTTGGCCAGCAGGTCGCTCTTCATCCGGTCCACCTGCTGCAGCTCGAGGTTCATCCGGCCGAGCGTGCGGTTGCTCGTCTCGAGGTCCGAGATGGTGCGGGCCAGCTTCTCCGCCATCTGGTTGAAGGTCGCCGCGAGCACCCCGAACTCGTCGCCGGCGGCAATCTCGATGCGTCGCGCGAGCTGCCCGTCGGCCAGGTCCTGCGCGCCGCGGGTCAGCACCTCGATCGGCCTCACGCTCTGCGCGGCGAGCAGGATGGCGATGAGCACGCCCAGGGCGAGCGAGCCCGCCGACAGCCAGAAGATGCGCCAGCCGGCCGACAGGGACGCGAGGCGCAGGCTGTCGTAGCTGAAGAAGAATGCGACCGAGTAGCGATGACGCCCCCACTCCTCGACGTGCGGGGCGATCACCGCGTACACCTGGCCGTCCTCGGTCGGCCATGCCGACGGCGCCAGGCCCTGGACCGCCGCGAGCAGGCGCCCGGCGGTGACGGGGGACGCGCCCGGGGCGGGGGCGGTTCCCGAGGGCGCCCCCGGGGCCGGCGCAGTTCCCTCGAGCGCGCCGGGGGCCGCCGCGGCGCCGCGCTGGACCGGCTCGACCAGCTCGTTGCGCAGCTCCCGCGAATCGAACAGCACGCGCCCGGCGGTGTCGTAGATCGCCAGCCGGGCGAGGTCGGGCTCGAGCTTCATCTCGTCCTGCACGATCTCGCGGAATTTGCTGTAGCCGCTGGCGTAGTAGGTCTCGTAGGCATTGCAGATCTGGGCCACCGACAGGCGCCCGTAGGCCCGCGCCCGGCTCTCCAGCTCATCGCGCAGGCGGGGGCGGTTGGCCAGGGCCAGCACCAGGCTGTTGGCGACCAGCACCAGCGCCACCAGCGCCGCGATCGCCAGCACGAAACGGATGCGCAGGCTGCGCAGCCGTGGCGGGCGCCCCTTGCGGCCGGTCGTCTCCGCTCCTCGGAACACCCA
>DATKFK010000412.1:0-4233 GCA_035544375.1 Thermoanaerobaculia bacterium | reverse complement strand
GCACGCTCGGCGCCGCGAACAACCGTGTGCCCAGCGGGAAGGGAGTCTCGCCGAGGAACACCGCCGCCAGCCGGTTGATGTAGTGGAAGCCGGCGGCGCTCGCGATCATCTCCGGCGCCGCCGCCGCTGCGAAGGGCGGCGCCGCGAGGACCGCGGCCCCCGGGCTGCGGCTGGCTCCCGCCCACTCCGCCGCGGCACGCAGGTCCGGGGCATCGATCGCCTCAAGGCCGCGCCCCCGCAGCGCCCAGGCCGCCTGCCGCCCACCCGCCGCATGGAGCAGGCTGGTATGGACGTCGACGCAGTAGCGGCAGCGGTTGCTCTGCGACACCGCGGCGGCGACCGCCTCCTTGACCTGCCGCGGCACCACGCCGCCGAGCACCGCCTCGCGCAGCACGCCCCACGCCGCGGCAAGGATCGGCGGCGCCGGCGCCTGGACGCGGAAAGGTTCCGCAACCAGCCCGAAGTCGCGCCGCATCTGGGCGTAGACCGCCAGCACCAGCGGCGGGGCCGGCGCCTCCTCCCGCGCCGCGAGGTATCGGATCGTCATGCCTCGGCCGGCTGCCGGCGCCGGACCAGCGCCGCCTGACCTTTCCGCTGGTGCACCGGTTCGCCCACGGTCATCTCGCTCCCTCTGACCCATCATTGTGCCGTTGCATTACTTCTGCCCGCCGCCGATCTCGTAGAGGTACAGGCCGCCTCCGAGGTCGGCGCGGCGGGGATGGCGGGCGATCCAGGCGAAGGCGCCGCCTGGGATGGGCACCATGTGGCCGCGGACGTTGGTGACGTATGGGTAGCCGTGGACGAAGTTGGCGCTCACCACCGCCAGGCCGGAACGGTTGGGGTCGGGGAAGCGCCAGCGGATGCCGTAGAGCTCCGGATCGACGTGGCCGAAGTACGCGAGCGCGATGCCGGGCAGACCCTCCCGGTCGAGGTAGGCACGCAGCCGCTTCAAACCCTGGCCCCAGTCGAGGTTGGAGTCGAGCAGGTAGAAATCGCCCCGGCCCCCCGCCAGCAGATTGAAGTAGTCGAGGGTCTCGGGGGTCGCCAGCAGCGCCGAGAGCGGGTAGGCGAGCAGCAGCGCCAGCGCCGCCGCCCGCACCGTCCGGCCGCGGCCGCGGACCCATGGCACCAGGCGGCCGCTGTACACGCAGGCGAGCGGCACGATCGGCAACAGGTAGCGAATGCCGTAGCTCACCTTCGACCCCAGCGAGAAGACCGCGAGCATCAACACGATCGGCAGCCAGAGGAAGGCCTCATGCCGCCGGCGGGCGGTGCCCACCCGGGCCATGCCCCCCGGGCCGGTAGCCGCCGCTGACCGCGGGAGGCGCACGAACGGGGCGGCGATCCAGGCGATCAGCAGCGGCAGGGGCGTCTTGAGCAGCAGGGCCGCCGGGTAGTAGAGCCACGTCCCCTGCGGCAGCCACTGGCCCCAGAACCACGTCGGGAATTCGCCTTGCTCGTTGATCAGCTGGATGCTGTCGAAGCCATGCAGGTACGGGGCTGGAAGCGGCAGCGGCAGGCCGCCCGGCAAGACGCCGGCGAGGCCGCGCAGCAGCCGGCTGCGGAAGTGGAAGCTGCCCACCGCGGTGCCGAGGCCCTGGAACAGATAGCCGGCATCCAGCACCACCAGGCTGACCAGCAGCAAAAGCGCGAGCGCCCCGAGGCTCGCGGCCAGCGCGCCGGCACCGCCCACCGGCCGGGAAGCTCCGGCGACATCCGGCGCGTCACTCCCGGCAGCACCCGGCGCGCCACTCCCGGCAGCATCCGGCGCGCCGCTTCCGGCGGCATCCGGCGCGCCGCTTCCGGCGGCATCCGTAGAGCCATCCTTGGCGCCAGCGATCGCCTGCCTGCGCCGCGGGCGCCCCAGACCGATCGGAAAGCGCTCGCCCCGCGCCAGCGCCGCGGCGGCGAGCAGCAGCACCACCGGGTAGAGCAGCACGGCGCTGAACTTGGTGAGCTGCGCCAGGCCCAGCGCCACGCCGGCGGCGAGCAATGGAGGCAGGCGCGGGCGCTCGAGCCAGCGTTGCGCCAGGTAGAGCGCCCCGGCCACGCCGAGCGCGCAGGCGACGTCGGTCGTCGCCAGATGAGCGTGGGCGATCAGGCTGGGACAGAAGGCGCAGCCGGCCAGCGCGACCAGGCCGCCGCCCTCGCCGTGGAGCTGGCGCGCCCAGCGCCAGACCAGCAGCAGCAGCAGCCCTCCGAGCGCCACCACCGGCAGGCGCCCGAGCAGGAAGATGAGCTCCAAGCGCCCGCCGTTGCGGCGCATGAAGTCGGTGGCGAACACCCAGGGATACCAACCGTCGTCGCGCAGCCGCGCACCGGTGTCGATGCTCGGCGCCACGGCCAGCAGCGGCAGGGCGCTGAGCAGCCGCGGCAGCGGCGGATTGAGGTTGTAGAGCTCGAAGTTGCCGGTCTCCAGATAGTAGTAGCCGGCCGGCAGGTGCGCGAACTCGTCGACGGTCGGACTGTCCCAGCGCAGGCCGTGAGCGCACAGCGCGGCGAAAGCGCCGAGCAGCAGCAGTCCGGCGGCCCGCGCCGCCACCGGCGATCGTCGCCTCTCGCCGGCCGGCGGCGGCGGGATCACTCGAGCTCGAACAGCGGGTCGCCGCCGTCCACCGACTGGCCCGCCTGGACGAGGATGCGGGTCACGGTGCCGTCGTGCTCGGCCTGGATCTCGTTCTGCATCTTCATCGCCTCGAGCACCAGCACGCCCTGGCCCGCGGTGACCGCCTGACCCTCGGCGGCGAGCAGCGCCACCACCCTCCCCGGCATGTAGGCGGTGACTCGCTGGCGCCGCCGGCCGCCCTTGGCCGCGGCGCTCTGCGCCGCCAGGTGGGCGAGCGGCTCCGCCACCGCCACCACCGTGGTGCCGTGCGGATCGCTCACCCAATAGGAGCCGTCATCGCGCCGGCGCACCGCCACCTCGTGCTGGACGCCGCCGACCACCAGGCTGTAGAGGCCGTCGCGCAGGCGCACGGCGTCGACCCGGTGACCACGCTCGCCGACGACGACCTCGTAGGCGCCGTCCGCAAGGCGCTCGATGCGCAGGCGCTCGCCGCCGGCGATCAGCTCCATGGTCCGCCCCGCACCGCCCCCCGGCGCCCGACCGCCGCCCAGCGCTGGCGCCGGCCGCCGCCGGCCGCACCGGGGCCGGCGCCGGGCACGACCGCCGTGGTGCGCCGCGCCCGCTCGTAGTGGGCGATGGCGGCCGCGATCAGGGGCAGGTCCGGCAGCTCCGCGACGCGGCTCGACTCCGCCGCCTGCAGCTCTCCCGCCGCCAGCTTGCGGTCGAGCATGCCGATGTCGAGGCGGCCGGCGCGGAAGTCGGCATCGGCGAGCAGCGCGCGGTAAAGCGGCACCGTGGTACGGATGCCCTCGATCCGCAGCTCGGCCAGCGCCCGCCCCAGCCGCGCCAGCGCCCGTTCGCGGTCCGCCGCCCAGACGCTGAGCTTGGCGAGCAGCGGATCGTAGTGGATCGACACCTCGGAGCCTTCGTAGACGCCGCTGTCGTTGCGGATCCCCGGACCCTCGGGGAGCCGCAGCACCTCGATGCGGCCGGGCGACGGCGCGAAGCGCTGGAACGGATCCTCGGCGTAGAGCCGCACCTCGATCGCGTGGCCATGCGGCGTGACCGCGTCGAACTCGGGGCCGAGCGGCTCGCCGGCGGCGACGCGAAGCTGCGCCGCCACCAGGTCGATGCCGGTCACCAGCTCGGTCACCGGGTGCTCGACCTGCAGGCGGGTGTTCATCTCGAGGAAGAAGAAGCGGCCCTGGGCGTCGAGCAGGAACTCGACGGTGCCGGCGTTGCTGTAGCCCACGGCTTTGGCGGCGGCGACCGCCGCCTCGCCCATGCGCCGGCGCAGCTCCGGGGTCACGGCCGGCGAGGGCGCCTCCTCGACCACCTTCTGGTGGCGCCGCTGCAGCGAGCACTCGCGCTCGCCCAGCGACACGACGCGCCCGTGGTGATCGCCCATCACCTGGATCTCGACGTGGCGCGGATCGACGATCAGCTTCTCGAGATAGACGGCGTCGTCGCCGAAGCTGGCGGCCGCCTCCGAGCGCGCGGCGCGGTAGGCGGCGGCGAGGTCCGCCGGGCGCGCCACCATCCGCATCCCCTTGCCGCCGCCGCCGGCAGCCGCCTTGATCAGAACCGGATAGCCGAGTCGTTTCGCGTCTGCTTGCGCCTCGCGCAACTCGGTGACGCCGTGCTCGACCTGCAGGCGGGTGTTCATC